>NZ_JBISWL010000147.1:0-10614 GCF_044462265.1 Kocuria rhizosphaerae | reverse complement strand
CCGGCCCGAGCGCCAGGGCGGCCCGCGTCCGCAGGGCGCCGGCGGTCCCCGTCCGCAGGGGGCCGGAGGTCCTCGTCCGCAGGGCGCTGCCCGCCCCGGCGGGCCGCGCCCCAGCCCCAACATGATGCCCGGCCACACCTCGCAGGTGGCCCCGATCGGGGCCCGCCCGGGTGGCGGCGGCGCCGGTCCCCGGCGCGGCGGTCCCGGCGGCGGTGGCGGCTTCTCGCGTCCCGGCGGCGGTCCCGGCCGGGGCGGGCGCGGCGGCACCCAGGGCGCCTTCGGGCGCGGTGGTGCCCGCGGCAAGCAGCGCAAGTCGAAGCGGGCGAAGCGCCAGGAGCTCGAGCAGATGAAGGCGCCGTCGGTCGGTGGCGTCTCGGTGCCCCACGGCGACGGCAACACGGTCGTCCGGCTGCGCCGCGGCGCGTCCCTGACGGACTTCGCCGAGAAGATCAACGCGAACCCGGCCTCGCTGGTCACCGTGCTGATCCACCTCGGTGAGATGGCCACCCAGACGCAGTCGCTCGACGAGGAGACCTTCCAGCTGCTCGGCGAGGAGCTCGGCTACCGGATCCAGGTCGTCTCCCCGGAGGACGAGGAGCGCGAGCTCTTCGAGTCCTTCGACATCGACCTCGAGGCCGAGGCCGCGGCGGAGGGTGAGGACGTCCTGGAGGCGCGCCCTCCGGTCGTCACGGTCATGGGCCACGTCGACCACGGCAAGACCCGTCTGCTCGACGCCATCCGGAACACCAAGGTGATCGAGGGGGAGGCCGGCGGCATCACCCAGCACATCGGCGCCTACCAGATCAGCAAGGAGCTGGACGGCGCGGAGCGGGAGATCACCTTCATCGACACCCCGGGCCACGAGGCGTTCACCGCCATGCGTGCCCGTGGTGCGCAGGTGACCGACATCGCGGTGCTCGTGGTGGCCGCCGACGACGGCGTCATGCCGCAGACGGTCGAGGCGCTCAACCACGCCCAGGCCGCCGGCGTGCCGATCGTCGTGGCCGTCAACAAGATCGACAAGCCCGAGGCGAACCCGGACAAGATCCGCGGCCAGCTCACCGAGTACGGCCTGGTCCCGGAGGAGTACGGCGGCGACACCATGTTCGTCGACGTCTCCGCACGCGCGAACCTCAACATCGAGGAGCTGCTGGACGCGATCGTGCTGACCGCGGACGGTGCCCTGGAGCTCCAGGCGAACCCGAACAAGGACGCCCGCGGCGTGGCCATCGAGGCGAACCTCGACAAGGGCCGCGGCGCCGTCGCGACCGTTCTGGTGCAGTCCGGAACCCTGCGCGTCGGCGACGCGATCGTGGCCGGAGCGGCCTACGGACGCGTGCGCGCCATGTTCGACGAGAACGGCAAGCCCGTCGACGAGGCGGGCCCGTCCCGCCCCGTGCAGGTGCTGGGTCTCGACTCGGTGCCCCGGGCGGGTGACACGTTCCTGGCCACCGCGGAGGAGCGCACCGCGCGCCAGATCGCCGAGAAGCGACAGGCCGCGGACCGCAACGCCCAGCTCGCCAAGCGCCGCAAGCGGATCACCCTCGAGTCCTTCGACGAGGCCGTGGCCCAGGGCAAGATCGACACCCTCAACCTCATCATCAAGGGCGACGTGTCCGGCGCCGTGGAGGCGCTGGAGGACTCGCTGCTCAAGATCGACGTGGGCGAGGAGGTCCAGCTGCGCGTCATCCACCGCGGCGTGGGCGCGATCACCCAGAACGACGTCAACCTGGCGACCGTGGACAACGCCATCATCATCGGCTTCAACGTCCGGCCGGCCGAGCGGGTCGCGGAGCTCGCCGACCGCGAGGGCGTCGAGATGAAGTTCTACTCGGTCATCTACAACGCCATCGACGACGTCGAGAGCGCGCTCAAGGGCATGCTCAAGCCGGAGTACGAGCAGGTGGACCTCGGCACCGCCGAGATCCGCGAGGTGTTCCGCTCCTCGAAGTGGGGCAACATCGCCGGTGCCTACATCACGAAGGGCACCATCCGCCGCAACGCCAAGGCCCGGCTCGTCCGGGACGGCAGCGTCGTGGCGGAGAACCTGTCGATCGACTCGCTGCGGCGGTTCAAGGAGGACGCCACCGAGGTCCGCGAGGGCTACGAGTGCGGCATCGGGCTCGGCTCCTTCAACGACATCCACGAGGGCGACCTCATCGAGACGTGGGAGATGCGCGAGAAGCCGCGCGCCTGACCCGTCCCCGGCCCCGCGCCCCGAGCGCGGGGCACCCGGCCACGGCTCGGGCGAGCCCCCACGGGCCCGCCCGGGCCGCGGCCGTCCCACCGCACCGTCCCGACCCGAGGAGCATCCACCATGGCCGACGCAGCACGCGCCGCCCGACTCGCCGACCGGATCAAGGTGGTCGTGGCCCAGGCGCTCGAGCGCCGGGTCAAGGACCCCCGGCTGGGCTTCGTGACCATCACGGACGCCCGGGTGACCAACGACCTCCAGCACGCCACGCTCTACTACACGGTGTTCGGCACCGCGGAGGAGCAGCAGAACACGCGGGCCGCGCTCGAGTCGGCGAAGGGAGTGCTGCGCAGCGAGGTCGGTCGCAACATCACCGCCCGCCTCACGCCGACCCTCACCTTCGTGCCCGACGAGATCCCCGTCAACGCCTCGCACCTCGAGGAGGTGCTGCGCGCGGCGAAGGAGAAGGACGCCGAGGTGGCCGCGCAGGCCGCCGCCGCCAGCTGGGCCGCGGGGGAGGACCCGTACCGCCGGCCGGCCGAGGAGGACGCCGAGTCCTCCGAGGACCGCTGAGCCGCCCGCACCCGGTGGACCGCTCACGAGCCGACGTCCCGAGCCCGGACCCGTCCCTGCCGACGGTGTCCGGGCTCGTCGTCGTGGACAAGCCCGCCGGCTGGACCAGCCACGACGTCGTCGCGCGCATGCGCCGGCTCGCAGGGACCCGCAAGGTCGGCCACGCCGGCACCCTGGACCCCATGGCCACGGGGGTCCTCGTCGTGGGCGTGGAGAAGGCCACCCGCCTGCTGACGTGGATCGTGGGCCAGGAGAAGACCTACGAGACCACCGTGCGGCTCGGGCTGACCACGGTGACCGACGACGCCGAGGGCGAGGTCGTCGCCGTCGCGCAGCCCGCGGCCGTGGCCGGCCTGACCGACGAGGCCGTGGCGGCCGGCGTCGCCCGGCTGACGGGGCGGCTCCGGCAGGTCCCGGCGAAGGTCAGCGCGATCAAGGTGGACGGCCGCCGCGCGTACGCCGAGGTCCGCGCCGGCAAGGACGTCGAGCTCGCGGCCCGTCCCGTGACCGTCTCCGCGTTCGACGTGCACCGGACGGTGCGCACCCGCGACGAGCAGGGACGGCCCGTGCTCGACGTCGAGGCGACCGTGACGTGCAGCAGCGGCACCTACGTCCGCGCGCTGGCCCGCGACCTCGGTGCCGGCCTCGGCGTGGGCGGTCATCTCACCGTGCTGCGCCGCACCCGTGTCGGCGCCCTGGGGCTCGAGCACGCGGCGACGCTGGAGCAGCTGGCCGACGTGGTGGCCGCGGGACGCTCGCTGCCGGTGACGAGCCTGGAGGAGGCCGCCGCCGGGCTGTTCCCCGTCCGCCGGCTCACGGCCGGTGAGGCCGAGGACGTCGCCCACGGCCGGCGGATCGGACCGAGCGCCGGGGAGCCCGCCGGGGGCCCCGGCGGCCCGGCCGAGGACCCCGGCAGCGGGTCCGGCGAGGACCACGTGACGGCCGGCTTTGCCCCGGACGGACGGCTCGTGGCGCTGCTGGCCGACCGCGGCCACCGCGGCGCCCGCACCGCCAAGCCCGTGCTCGTGTTCCTGCCGGGGGAGCGGTTCCCGGCCGACGGTGAGGAGGGGCGCTGATGCTGTGGGGCCTCGACGGCTGGTTCTGGGCCTGCGTGCTGCTGGGGTCCCTCTCCTTCCTGGTCTGCGCGGTCCAGGCCCTGCGCGGCCGGCGGCCCGACGACTGGACCCAGGGCTCGGTGCTGCTGCTGGAGGCCTTCCTGCTCGCCTACGCCGTGGGCACGGTCGTCATGCACGTGACGGGTCCCGGTCCCACGGGATCGGCCCTCGAGTACTGGGGCTACCTGCTGACCGCCCTGCTCATCCCGGCCGGGACCTTCGTCTGGTCGCTCGTCGAGCGCTCGGCCTGGTCCAACTACGTCCTGGCGGCCGCGGGGCCGGTGGTCACCGTCATGGTCTACCGGATGAACTGGATCTGGTACTACCAGTGAGCCGCACCCCCGACCCCCGCCGCACCACGCCCCGCGCAGGAGAGCACCCATGAACCGCGACCCCGCCCGGCCCGGCCCCACCCGGCTGCAGCAGCGCTTCGGTCCTCGCGCCGGCTCCGTGCGGGCCGACGGCAAGTCCTCGGGCTTCGGGCGGCTCGTCGTCGTGGCCTACGGCGTCTTCTCCCTCTCGGCCGGGGTCCGCTCGCTGTACCAGATCCTGACCGACTTCGGGGCGGCCCCGCTGCCGTACCTGCTCTCGGCCTTCGCGGCGGCGGTCTACGTGCTCGCCACCGTGGCCCTCGCCCGGCCCGGTGCGCTGTGGCACCGCGTGGCGACGGCGGCGGTCCTCGTCGAGCTGGTGGGCGTCCTCGGGGTGGGCACGCTCTCCGTGCTCGCACCGGAGCTGTTCCCGGAGGAGAGCGTGTGGTCCGGGTTCGGCCGGGGCTACGGCTGGGTGCCCCTCGTCCTGCCGGTCGTGGGTCTGTACTGGCTGCGGCGCAGCCGACCGTCCGGCGGTGCCTGAGCACCGCACCGCGGGCCCGGCGTGCAGCCCCCGGCCCCGCCGTGCGGCACCCGGGCCCGCCCGCCGTGCGGCACGTGCCTCCCGTGCGCAGCGGGTAGGCTCGTTCGCGGGCCCGAGCGCCCCGCGCCGCGCGCCCCGAGAGAGGAGTCCGACCGATGCCCGTACGCCCCGAGGGCGCCGAGAACTACGAGGTCCCCGTCCTCACCGACGGCACCGTGACCCTGCGCCGGCTCGAGTCGCGCGACGTCCCGCAGTTGGCCCGCAACTGCGCGGACCCCGTGTCCGCGCGGTTCACGACCGTGCCGCTGGGCTACACGGAGGACGACGCCCGATGGTACGTCGAGGAGTTCGTCCCCGACGCCTGGCGCAGCGGCCGGGAGTACAACTGGGCCGCGGTGGACGCGGCCACCGACCGTCTGCTGGGCACGGTCGGCCTGAACGCGCTGCGGGGCACGACGGCGGACGTGGGGCTCAACTTCGGCCCCCACGCCCGCGGCACGGGTGCCGCGGAGGCCGCCTGCCGGCTGCTGCTCGAGCACGCGTTCGACCGGCTGGGGCTCACCTATGCTTACTGGATGGTCAAGGTCCCCAACTGGGCCAGCCGGAAGCTGGCGTGGCGGCTGGGGTTCCACTCCCCGGTGCGGATCGACGGGTTCATGGAGCAGCGGGGGGCCTCGGTGGACGCCTGGATCCTGACCCTCGGTGCCGGCGACCCCCCGTTCCCCCGGTCGCCCTGGGACGGGCCGTCGTCCCCCGGGGCCGACGCGCCCCGCACCGCCCTGTCCTGACCCCTTCCTGCGAGGAGAACCGTGTTCCGCTGGCGAGATCTCTCTGACGTCCCACCGGGCTTCGGCCCGTCCGTCGTCACCATCGGCAACTTCGACGGCGTCCACCGGGGTCACCAGCAGGTCATTCGGCAGCTCGTCGACTGTGCCCGGGGACGCGGCTGGACCTCGGTGGTCGTGACCTTCGACCCGCACCCCGCGCAGGTGCACCGTCCGGACAGCCACCCCGGTCTCATCATGGGGACCGAGGACAAGCTGGACGCGATCGAACGGACCGGCGCGGACGCCGTGCTCGTGCTGGAGTACACGTTGGAGGTCGCCGCCCGGACGACCGAGGAATTCGTGCTGGGCACGCTCGTCCGGCCCCTCGGAGCGCGCTGCCTCGTGGTCGGCTCGGACACGCGCCTGGGCCAGGGCAACTCCGGCAACGTCGACACCCTCCGGGACCTGGGGGAGCGCCACGGGTTCGAGGTGCGCGTCGTCGACGACCTCGTGGACCTGCCCGAGGACGGGCACGAGCCGCCGGGTGCGGCGGGCGCCGGGCAGCGCCGCTGCTCCTCCACCTGGATCCGGGCCTGCCTGCAGGCCGGGGACGTGCACGCGGCAGCCCGGCTGCTCGGGCGCAACCACCGGGTGCGCGGTGAGGTCGTGCACGGGGCCGCGCGCGGGCGCGAGCTCGGCTATCCCACGGCCAACCTCTCACCGGACGCGGAGGGCTTCGTGCCCGCCGACGGCGTGTACGCCGGATGGCTGGTCGACGGGCACGGGACCCGCTGGCCCACCGCGATCTCCGTGGGCTCCAACCCCACGTTCGAGAACGTCCCGCGGCAGGTGGAGGCCCACGTGATCGACCGCCCCCGTGAGCGGATCGAGGACTTCGACCTGTACGGCCAGAACGTGGCCGTCGAGTTCGTCGAGCGGCTGCGCGGGATGGTCGCCTACGAGGGCGTCGACAAGCTGGTGGCCCAGATGGACGACGACGTCCGGCGCACGCGCGAGATCCTGGCCGCGGAGTCCTGAGCCGCGGAGCACCCCCGGATGCGGCCGCACGGGGGCGGTCCTACATCTCCTCGTGGGTGTCGGGGTCGTAGCCCGAGCCGCTGATCCCGGTGTGCAGCATCCGCAGGCGGTGCATCTGCTCGTCGTCGAGCTCCCAGTCGAAGACGTCGAGGTTCTCCGCCATCCGCCGCGTGTCGGACGTCTTCGGGATCGGCACGGTGCGGGACTGCACGTGCCACCGGAGGACGACCTGCGCGGGGGTCCGGCCGGTCTGCCGGGCGATCCCGGCGAGCCACTCGTCCTGCAGCAGGTCGGTCTTCCGGCCCAGCGGGGACCACGCCTGCGTGATGATGCGGTGCTGGTCGTGGAACTCCCGCAGGCGCTCCTGCTGGTACTGCGGGTGCAGCTCCACCTGGTTGACCACCGGGGTGACGCCGGTGGCCTCCTCGAGGTGCAGCACGTGGGTCGGGGTGAAGTTCGACACGCCCACGGACCGGACGAGGCCCTCCTGCTGGAGCTCGAGCATGGTCTGCCAGGTCTCCACGTACCGCCCGACCGACGGGTTGGGCCAGTGGATGAGGTACAGGTCCACGTGGTCGGTGTCCAGGCGCCGCAACGAGCCCTCGAGCGAGCGCCGCACGGAGTCGGTGCCGTGGTCGCGGCCGGGGAGCTTCGTGGTGAGGAAGACGTCCTCCCGGTCCACGCCCGAGGCGGCAATCCCCCGCCCCACACCGGTCTCGTTGCCGTAGTTCACGGCGGTGTCGACCATCCGGTAGCCGAGCATCAGGGCCTCGGCGACGTTCGCCTCGGCCTCGGCGTCGTCCATGGGATAGGTGCCGAGCCCGATCGCCGGGATCCGGTGCGAGTCCCGCATCACGTGGGTGCGGTCGGCGGGCCCGAGGCCCCGGTCGTCGTTCTGGTCCTTGCTCACGCGCTGCTCCTGGCTCCTCTGGGCGGCCGGGCCCGGGGGCCCGGACCTCGTCGTCGTGTGCCCTCCATCTTGGCCCACGCCCCGGGGCGCGCCCAGCCCACCGCGCCGTGGACCCGGCCCGCCGTGCCGCCGGGCTGGGGCCACGTGCGCGCGTCCGGTAGACTCGACCGCGGTCCGACTGCAGTCCGTGGTTGTCGGACCCCCGGGCAGCCCCGGGACCCGGCGACGATCCCGTCGTCCGGGACGCACGGTACTGACTCGAACGGAGTTACACGTGGCACTTGACGCCGCCATCAAGCAGGAGATCATCAAGGAGTACGCGACCCACGAGGGCGACACGGGTTCGCCCGAGGTGCAGGTCGCGGTCCTGACCCGTCGGATCGCCGATCTGACGGAGCACCTGAAGCAGCACAAGCACGACCACCACACCCGCCGCGGCCTGATGGCCCTGGTCGGTCGCCGCCGTCGCATGCTGACCTACCTGCACGACACCGACATCGCGCGCTACCGCTCGCTCATCCAGCGGCTCGGCCTGCGCCGCTAGTCGGCACCCGGCGGCGTCCGCCCGGCCACGGGGGGACGCCGCCGAGCACCGCACCCGCCCGGCACCGAGTCCGGACGGACCGACACGACACCCACCCAGAACGCAGGAGCGACCGCGCCGATCATTCGCGGTCCTCGGTAGTGATCTCCGGACCCCGGACGGCCGCCTCGGCCCCGGACCTTCCGTGGATCTCGATCGAAGACCGGGTGGTCGCGGGCCGCCCCGCCGACACGAAACGGAGGTGACCCTTGGAGGGTCCCGAGATCCAGTACGCCGAAGCCGTCATCGACAACGGCTCCTACGGAAAGCGCACCGTGCGCTTCGAGACCGGCCGCCTCGCCAAGCAGGCCGCCGGCTCCACCCTCGTCTCCATCGACGAGGACACCACCATGCTCGCCGCCACCACGGTGGGCAAGTCCCCGCGCGAGGGATTCGACTTCTTCCCCCTGACGGTGGACGTCGAGGAGCGCATGTACGCCGCCGGGCGCATCCCCGGCTCGTTCTTCCGCCGCGAGGGCCGCCCCTCCACGGACGCGATCCTCACCTGCCGCCTCATCGACCGCCCGCTGCGCCCCGCGTTCGGCAAGGGCATCCGCAACGAGGTCCAGGTCGTCGTGACGATCCTGTCCATGAACCCGGACGAGATCTACAACACCGTCGCGATCAACGCCGCGTCCATGGCCACGACCCTGTCGGGCATGCCCTTCCAGGGGCCCGTGGGCGGCGTGCGCATGGCGCTCATGGCCGGCGAGGACGGCGGGCACCAGTGGGTGGCCTTCCCCAAGCACTCCCAGCTCGAGAACGCCGTGTTCGACATGGCCGTGGCCGGCCGCGTCGTGACCGGCAAGGACGGCTCCGACGACGTCGCGATCATGATGGTCGAGGCCGAGGCCACCGACAACTCGTGGAGCCTCATCAAGAACAACGGCGCCGTGGCCCCCACGGAGGAGCTCGTGGCCGAGGGGCTGGAGGCCGCCAAGCCGGCGCTCAAGGCCCTGTGCGACGCCCAGGCCGACCTCAGGGCCCGGGCGGGCAAGCCTGACATGGAGCTGCCCCGCTTCGGCGGCTTCGGCGACGACGTCCGCGAGGCCGTGGCCGCACACGTCGGGTCCCGGCTCGCCGAGGTCTACTCGATCGCCGACAAGCAGGAGCGCGAGGCCGCGACCGACGAGCTGCACCAGGGCACCCTGGCCGAGCTCGCCGGAGAGGGCAAGCCCTTCGCGGACCGCCGCGACGAGGTCAACGGCGCCTACCAGGCCCTGACGAAGCAGACCGTGCGCCAGCGCATCCTCACCGAGCAGGTCCGCATCGACGGCCGCGGCCTGACGGACATCCGCCAGCTCACCGCCGAGGTCGAGGTCCTGCCGCGCGTGCACGGCTCGGCGATCTTCGAGCGCGGCGAGACCCAGATCATGGGCGTCACCACGCTGAACATGCTCAAGATGGAGCAGCAGATCGACTCGCTCTCGCCCGTCAAGACCAAGCGCTACGTGCACCACTACAACTTCCCGCCGTACTCCACGGGCGAGACCGGTCGCGTGGGCTCCCCGAAGCGCCGCGAGATCGGGCACGGGGCCCTGGCCGAGCGGGCCATCACCCCGGTGCTGCCCTCCCGCGAGGAGTTCCCCTACGCGATCCGCCAGGTCTCCGAGGCGCTGAGCTCCAACGGCTCCACGTCGATGGGCTCCGTCTGCGCCTCGACCCTGTCCCTGCTCAACGCCGGCGTGCCCCTGCGCGCCCCGGTCGCGGGCATCGCCATGGGCCTGGTCTCGGACGAGGTGGACGGGGAGACCCGCTACGCCGCGCTGACCGACATCCTCGGCGCCGAGGACGCCCTCGGCGACATGGACTTCAAGGTCGCCGGGACCGCCGAGTTCGTCACCGCGATCCAGCTGGACACCAAGCTCGACGGCATCCCGTCCTCCGTCCTGGACGCGGCGCTGACCCAGGCCCGCGAGGCCCGCCTGCACATCCTCGACGTGCTGACCGCGGCCATCGACCAGCCGGACGAGATGAGCGAGTTCGCCCCGCGCGTGATCTCCGTGACCGTCCCCGTCTCCAAGATCGGCGAGGTCATCGGCCCCAAGGGCAAGATGATCAACCAGATCCAGGAGGACACCGGCACGGACATCTCCATCGAGGACGACGGCACCGTCTACATCGGCGCGACCGACGGCCCCTCGGCCGAGGCGGCCCGGGCGACGATCAACGCGATCGCCAACCCGCAGGTCCCCGAGGTCGGGGAGCGCTACCTCGGCACCGTCGTGAAGACGACCGCCTTCGGCGCGTTCGTCTCCCTCACCCCGGGCAAGGACGGCCTGCTGCACATCTCGGAGCTGCGCAAGCTCAACGAGGGCAAGCGGGTCACCGACGTCGAGGACGTGCTCGGCGTGGGCCAGAAGGTCCAGGTGGAGATCACCAAGGTGGACGACCGGGGCAAGCTCTCGCTGGCCCCCGTGGTCGCGGAGGAGCCCAACGTCTTCCACGACGACGACCACGCCACCGAGGGCTGAGCCGGGTCCGTCCCGCGCAGCACCCACGAGCACAGGAAGCAGCACCGGATGACGGCAGTCGACCTGCCGCTGGAGGCGGGCGACCGCGGCCGGGGAACCACCCCC
>NZ_JBISWL010000146.1:0-66159 GCF_044462265.1 Kocuria rhizosphaerae | reverse complement strand
CCGCCTCTCGGCGGTCAGCACCAGTTCCCCCGCGGCCGCGCCGAGCACGGCGTCCGCAGGGTTCACCCACACCGTGCACGAGGGCGCGGGAGGCAACGTGGTCCGCCGCACGGTGCTGCCGTGCGGCACCCGCGTGCTCACCGAGCGGATGCCGGCCCAGCGGGCCGTGACCGTGGGGTTCTGGGTGGGCGTGGGCTCACGGGACGAGCGTCCCGGCCGGCTGGGCTCCACGCACTTCCTCGAGCACCTGCTGTTCAAGGGCACCGCCCGGCGCACCGCGCTGGAGATCGCGGAGGCCTTCGACGAGGTCGGCGGGGAGTCCAACGCGGCCACGGCGAAGGAGCACACGTGCTACTACGCCCGGGTCCTCGCCGAGGACCTGCCCATGTCGATCGACGTCATCACGGACATGGTGACCTCGGCGGTCCTCGAGCCCGAGGAGCTCGAGCGGGAGCGGGGGGTGATCCTCGAGGAGCTCGCGATGGACAAGGACGACCCCGAGGACGTCGCCTTCGAGGAGTTCACGCGGCACGTGCTGGGCACGCACCCGCTGGGCCGGCCGATCGGCGGGACCCCGGAGGAGATCCTGGCCGTGCCCCGCGACGCGGTGCTGGAGCACTACCGGCACCACTACCGGCCCGAGGGGCTGGTCGTGACGGCAGCCGGCGGGCTCGAGCACGACGTCGTCGTCGCCCTCGTGGCCGAGGCGCTCGAGCGGGCCGGCTGGGACCCCTCGGCGCCCGCCGTGCCCGTCGCCCGGCGGGACAGGACCCCGGCCGCGCTGAGCCCGGACTGGGGCGAGCACTTCCTGGCGCGCCCCGTCGAGCAGACCAACGTGGTCGTGGGCCGTCCCGGGATCGTCGCCCGGGACGAGCGGCGGTTCGCGATGACCGTGCTCAACGCCGCCCTGGGCGGGGGCATGTCCTCACGGCTCTTCCAGGAGATCCGGGAGAAGCGCGGACTGGCCTACAGCACGTTCTCCTTCTCGGGGGCCTACTCGGACGCCGGCTACTTCGGGATGTACGCCGGCTGCCTGCCCTCGCGCACGGACGAGGTCGTCGCGCTGATGACCGGTGAGCTCGAGTCCCTGGCCGAGGACGGGATCGGCGAGGTCGAGCTGCGCAAGGTCGTCGGCCAGCTCGGCGGCGGCACGGTGCTCGCGCTCGAGGACACCGGCTCGCGGATGTCCCGGCTCGGCTCCGCGGAGCTGAAGTCGGGGGAGTTCCTCGACATCGACGAGTCCCTGGAGCGCGTGCGCTCCGTCACGTCCGAGCAGGTCCGCGAGCTCGCGGCCTGGCTGGCGGAGGGCCCGGTGGTGACCACCGTCGTCGCGCCCACCCGCCGCTGACCCGTCCGCCGCGTTCCGGCGGTTGACCTAGAGTGGGAGACATGACCGACACCACCGCACCCGCCACCGGAGACGCCGGCCCGGCGTCCGGGGCCGGCGACCTGCGCGTCGCCGTCCTCGGCGCCCGCGGCCGCATGGGCAGTGAGGCCGTCCAGGCCGTGCGGCGCGCCCCGGGGCTCGAGCTCGTCGCGGAGCTGGGCCGGGAGGACTCACTCGAGGCGCTCGTGGACGCCCGCGCGGAGGTGGTGGTCGACCTCACCGTCCCCTCGGCCACCGAGGCCAACGTCCGCTTCGCCGTCGAGCACGGCATGCACTGCGTGGTGGGGACGACCGGCTGGGACGGCGACCGGCTCGCGCGGCTGGAGGCCCTCCTGGCGGAGCGTCCCGGAACGGGCGTGCTCGTCGCGCCGAACTTCTCCGTGGGCGCGGTCCTGGCCATGCGGTTCTCCGCGCAGGCGGCCCGCTTCTTCGAGTCCGTCGAGATCGTCGAGCTGCACCACCCGGACAAGCTCGACGCCCCCTCGGGCACGGCCGCGCGCACGGCCGCCCTCGTGGGCCGGGCCCGCCGCGCCGCCGGTCGGGGTCCCTCCCCGGACGCCACCCAGCAGGACCCGGACGGCGCCCGGGGGGCCCTCGTCGACGACGTCCGGGTGCACTCGGTGCGCCTGCGCGGGCTCGTGGCGCACCAGGAGACGCTGCTGGGCAACGTCGGCGAGCAGCTCACCGTGCGGCACGACTCCTTCGACCGCGTCTCCTTCATGACCGGCGTCGTACTGGGCGTGCGGGAGGTCGGCTCCCACCCCGGGCTCACGCACGGTCTCGAGGGCTACCTGGACCTGGACGTCTGAGCCGATGACCTCCATGCGGACCTGGGGCTGGGGCCTGCTCGCCGCCGGCCTCCTGACGCTGTGGCTGCTGCCCCTCCCGGACGGTTCGAAGCTGTGGCTCCTCGCGGTGCTCGTCTTCGCCGGCGTCTTCACGTTGCTCGAGACGACGAACCGGGCGAAGGCGCTCGCCGCCGCCATGATCGCCCTGCTCGCCGTCTACCTGGGCCTGACCCTGCACCGGGCGGTCCTGCTGCTGGCCACCGAGGGCTGGATCGCCAAGGCCTTCGGCCTCGCCCTGATCGTGCTCCCGGCCGTCGGCGTGTGGGCCCTCGTGCGCGAGGTCGTCTTCGGCGTCCGCACCGAGCGGCTCGGCCGCGTCCTCGCCGAGGAAGGGGGCCTGCCGCCGGACGACCTGCCGCGCACCCCCGGCGGCCGGATCGACCGCGACGCCGCCGACGCGCGCTTCGCCGAGCGGCGCGCCCAGACGGAGGCGGACGCCGGCAACTGGCGCAGCTGGTACCGCCTGTCCCTGGCCTACTCGGCCGCCGGGGACCGCACCCGTGCCCGGTCCGCGATGCGCGACGCCGTGGCGCTCTCCCGCGGGCGCCCGACCCGCCACGTGCAGGCCGCCGGTCCGGCGGACGACGGGAAGCGCTGAGCCGTGGCCACGACCACCGGCCCCGTCGAGGGCACGGAGATCACCCACCGCACGCACGGGCCGGACCCGGCCACCCGCGCCGCCCGGTTCCACGGCCGGCCGGCCGGTGCCACCCGCGCGGAGACGGTACCCTGACACGCATGACGACCATTCCTCCGACTTCCTCCGTCACCTCCCCGGTCGAGCGTCCCGCGACCGAGGGCAAGCCCCCGTTCGGGACCCTGCTGACCGCGATGATCACCGTGTTCGCGCAGGACGGCTCCGTGGACCTGGACGGCACGGCCGCCGTCGCCGAGCGTCTTGTCGACGACGGCTGCGACGGGCTGGTGGTGTGCGGCACCACGGGCGAGTACTCCACGATGACCGACGAGGAGAACCTCTCCGTGTTCCGGGCGGTCAAGGACGCCGTCGGCGCGCGGGTGCCGCTCCTGGCCGGCACCGGCTCCAACGACACCGAGCACTCCCGCTACCTCTCCCGCGCGGCCGAGAAGATCGGCATGGACGGGCTGCTCATCGTCACCCCGTACTACAACAAGCCCACCCAGGCCGGCGTCGAGGCCCACTTCCGCAGCCTCGCCGACTCGGTGGACGTGCCGATCATGCTCTACGACATCCCGGGGCGGGCCGGAGTGCCGATCGCCACGGAGACGCTGATCTCCCTCGCCGGCCACCCCAACATCGTGGCCGTCAAGGACGCCAAGGCCGACCTCTTCGCCGCGACCCGCGTGCTGGCCGAGACCGACCTGCTCTACTACTCCGGCGACGACGGACTGACCCTCCCGTGGATGGCGATCGGGGCCGCGGGCCTCGTGGGCGTCACCACGCACGTCGCCACCGCCGAGTACCGCCGGCTCATCGACGCCGTCCGCGCCGAGGACCTCGTGACGGCGCAGCGGCTCAACCGCGAGCTCGAGCCCGTGGTGCGCGCGACCATGACCCGCGCTCCCGGGGCCGTGGCGGCGAAGACGATTCTCATGTGGCAGGGCAAGCTGCCGCGCAACACCGTGCGGCTCCCGCACGTCCCACCCACGGAGGCCGAGGCCGCCCTGATCCGCTCGGATCTGGAGGCCTCGATCATCTCCGGCACGATCGACTGACGAAAGGGGTCACATGACCCAATGGCACTCCGACCTGTCCGCTCCCCCCGCCCTCGGCAAGGACGTCCTGCGCGTCGTCCCGCTGGGCGGCCTCGGCGAGGTCGGCAGAAACATGACCGTGTTCGAGATCAACGGGCAGCTGCTCGTCATCGACTGCGGTGTCCTCTTCCCTGAGGAGACCCAGCCCGGCGTGGACCTGATCCTCCCGGACATCAACTACATCATCGACCGGCTCGACGACGTCGTGGCCGTGGTGCTCACCCACGGGCACGAGGACCACATCGGCGCCGTCCCGTACCTGCTCAAGCGCCGGCCGGACATCCCCGTCATCGGCTCCCAGCTCACCCTCGCGCTCATCGAGGCGAAGCTGCAGGAGCACCGCATCAAGCCCTACACCATGGCGGTGCGCGAGGGGCAGGTCGAGCACCTCGGCGAGTTCGAGGTCGAGTTCGTGGCCGTGAACCACTCCATCCCCGACGCGCTCGCCGTGTTCCTGCGCACCAAGGCCGGGACCGTGCTGCACACCGGTGACTTCAAGATGGACCAGCTGCCGCTCGACGGCCGGATCACCGACCTGCGCCACTTCGCCCGCCTGGGCGAGGAGGGCGTGGACCTCTTCCTCACGGACTCCACCAACGCCGAGGTCCCCGGCTTCACCCCCACCGAGAAGCACATCGGCCCCGTGCTCGCTGACGTGATCGGCCGTGCCCCCAAGCGCGTCGTCGTGGCGTCCTTCTCGTCCCACGTCCACCGCGTGCAGCAGGTCCTCGACGCCGCCGCCGAGCACGGCCGCAAGGTCGTGTTCATGGGCCGGTCCATGGTGCGCAACATGACCATCGCCGAGAAGCTGGGCTACCTCGAGGTCCCGCCGAACACGCTCGTGGACCAGAAGCGGATCGACGACCACGCGGAGTCCCAGCTGGTGATCATGTGCACCGGATCCCAGGGCGAGCCGATGGCCGCCCTCTCGCGCATGGCCAACGGGGACCACCGGGTCCAGCTCGACGAGGGCGACACGGTGATCCTGGCCTCCTCGCTGATCCCGGGCAACGAGAACTCGGTGTTCCGGATCATCAACGGGCTCATGCGGCTGGGCGCGAACGTGGTGCACAAGGGCACCGCCCGCGTCCACGTCTCCGGCCACGCGGCCGCGGGCGAGCTGCTGTACTGCTACAACATCGTCGAGCCCGAGTACGTCATGCCGGTGCACGGCGAGGTCCGGCACCTCATCGCCAACGGCAAGCTCGCCGAGGAGACGGGGGTGCCCGGCGACCACGTGCTGCTCGCCGAGAACGGCACCGTGGCGGACATGGCCGAGGGCAAGGTGCGGCTCACCGGTCAGGTCGAGTGCGGCGACGTCTACGTGGACGGATCGTCCGTGGGCACGATCACCGAGGCCGACCTCAAGGACCGCCTCGTGCTCGCGGAGGAGGGCTTCATCTCCGTGATCACCGTGGTCAACCGGGACACGGGCAAGGTGGTCTCCGGGCCGGACATCCACGTGCGCGGCGTGGCCGAGGACGACAAGGTCTTCGAGGACATCAAGCCGAAGATCACCGCCGCGCTGGAGGAGGCGATCAACCACTCCGGCAAGAACCACACCACCCAGCAGCTCCAGCAGGTCGTGCGCCGGACGATCGGCTCGTGGGTCAGCCGCAAGCTGCGGCGCAAGCCGATGATCGTGCCGGTGGTCGTCGAGGCCTGAGCCGGCGTTCCTCCCCTCGTCCGTGGGGCACCGCGGGGGAGGGGAGGCCGTGGTCTACCCTGGGACCTATGGCGACTCGTACTTCCCCCGCCCGCAAGGGCGCCTCGACGTCGCGTGGCAGGAACAGCACGTCTTCCGCGCGGCAGTCGGGCTCCGGCCGGAGCACCTCCACCCGCCGTCCTCCCGCCCGGGGCACCTCCGCGCGCGCCGAGACCGTGCCTCGCACCGCACCCGCCCTGGCGTGGTGCGGGCGCGCCGTCGGCCGCACCTGGATGGGCCTGGCCCACCTCGTGGGCGGTGCCGTGCGCCGCATGGGGACCGTCCGCACCGACGTGCCGGCCGAGCTCACCCGGGACGGCGGGGGGCTCTTCCTGCTGCTCCTCGCGCTGCTCGCGGCGGCCGTCGAGTGGTGGAACCTGCCCGGGGCCCCTGCCCCCTGGCTCGCCGTGCCCGCGGGGGCCGTGCACGGGGTCCTCGCCGGCAGCTTCGGCTGGACGGCGCTCGCGCTGCCCCTGCCGCTCGCGGTCGTGGCGCTGCGCCGGTTCCGGCACCCGGAGGACACCTCCGCGAACAACCGGATCGCGATCGGGCTGGGCGCCGCCGTGGTGGCCGGCTCCGGGACGGCCCACCTGCTCCTCGGTCAGCCGTCGATGAGCGCCGGCCACGAGGCGCGGGCCGCCGCGGGCGGTTCCGTCGGCTTCCTCGCCGCCGACCCCCTGATCGCCCTCGTCACGCCGATCGGCGCCGGCGCGGTGTTCGCGACCGTCCTCCTCCTGTCCGTCCTCGTGATCACCGCCACCCCCGTGAACCTCATCGGTCCCCGCCTGAGGCAGGGGTACTGGCGGCTCATGGGCCAGGACGGGCCCGTCTCCCCGACCGACGTCTCGGCGCGGCGGCACGACAGGTCCTACCTGGAGGAGCACGGCGCCCACGGCGAGAAGTCCCGACGGCAGAAGCGGCGGGAGCGCAAGGAGGCGGAGCGCCGAGCGCTCGACGGCTACCACGGGGACGAGGCGTTCGAGCGGGCCGTCGTCGACGAACAGGCCGAGGGGCAGGCCCCCACCCGCGTGTTCGACGTCGACTCCGCACGCGCCGCCCGGCGGAAGGCCGACGGGACGCACGGGGCCGCGCCGTCCGCCCCGGAACCCGAGCGTGCCGACGATGCCGCGGGGCCGCGTCCGGGCCAGAAGCGGCCCACCCAGGAGCAGCTCGCGGCCGGGCGGCTGCGCCGCGAGCAGGGCCTGGAGCCGGCGGCCGACACGGCCGCGGGTTCCGGCTCCCCGGCGCTCGAGGAGGTCGCTCCCGCGGGCTCCACCTCGGTCGCGGCCCGCACCCACACGCCCGAGGCGCCGATCCCGGCGCGCGCCGAGCAGCTCCAGCTCGACGGCGACATCGCCTACTCCCTGCCGGCCGCCGGGTCCCTCGTCCAGGGGCCCCCGCCGAAGGAGCGGTCCGAGGCGAACGACGCCGTCGTGGCCTCCCTGACCAGCGTCCTGGACCAGTTCAACGTCGACGCCGTCGTCACGGGCTTCTCCCGCGGCCCCACCGTGACCCGGTACGAGATCGAGCTCGGCTCGGGGACGAAGGTCGAGCGGGTCACCGCCCTGTCCAAGAACATCGCCTACGCGGTGGCCTCCGCGGACGTGCGGATCCTCTCGCCCATCCCCGGCCGCTCCGCGATCGGCATCGAGATCCCGAACACCGACCGCGAGACCGTGTCGCTGGGCGACGTCCTGCGCTCGCACAACGCGCGCAAGACGGAGCACCCCATGGTCATGGGCGTGGGCAAGGACGTCGAGGGCGGCTACGTCGTGGCCAACCTCGCGAAGATGCCGCACCTGCTCGTGGCCGGTGCCACCGGGGCCGGCAAGTCGAGCTTCGTGAACTCGATGATCGTCTCGCTGCTGATGCGCGCCACCCCGGACGAGGTGCGCATGGTCATGGTCGACCCGAAGCGCGTCGAGCTCACCGCCTACGAGGGCGTGCCCCACCTGATCACCCCGATCATCACCAACCCCAAGAAGGCCGCCGAGGCGCTGCAGTGGGTCGTGCGGGAGATGGACGCCCGCTACGACGACCTCTCCCACTACGGGTACAAGCACCTCGACGACTTCAACAAGGCCGTGCGCAACGGGAAGGTCCAGCCCGAGCCCGGGTCCAAGCGCGTGATCAGGCCCTATCCGTACCTGCTGGTCATCGTGGACGAGCTGGCGGACCTCATGATGGTCGCCCCGCGCGACGTCGAGGACGCCATCGTCCGGATCACGCAGCTCGCCCGCGCCGCCGGCATCCACCTGGTCCTCGCGACCCAGCGGCCCTCGGTGGACGTGGTCACCGGCCTGATCAAGGCCAACGTGCCCTCCCGGATGGCGTTCGCCACGTCCTCGGTGACGGATTCGCGGGTGGTCCTGGACCAGCCGGGCGCGGAGAAGCTCATCGGCCAGGGCGACGCCCTGTTCCTGCCGATGGGCGCCTCCAAGCCCATGCGCGTGCAGGGCGCCTGGGTCTCCGAGTCGGAGATCCACGAGGTCGTCGACCACGTCAAGGGCCAGATGAAGGCCCGCTACCGCGAGGACGTGGTCCAGGAGGCGCCGAAGAAGACCATCGACGAGGACATCGGGGACGACCTCGACGTCCTGCTGCAGGCCACCGAACTCGTGGTGACCACGCAGTTCGGCTCGACGTCCATGCTCCAGCGCAAGCTGCGGGTCGGCTTCGCGAAGGCCGGGCGGCTCATGGACCTGCTGGAGTCCCGCGGCGTCGTGGGGCCCTCCGAGGGCTCCAAGGCCCGTGACGTGCTGGTCAAGCCGGACGACCTCGCCGCGACGCTCGCCGTGATCCGGGGCGAGGAGCCGCCCGCGGCACAGGGCGGTTCCGTGGACTACGGGGACGATCCGGTGGAGGCCTCGCTGGCCGCTCCCGCGACCGACCACCACGACGGCGCCGAGGACCCGGAGGACTCCCAGGACGCCTGGCAGCTGACCGGGCGCTGACCGGCGCCCGGCACGACCACCGGTCCTAGCCCGCCGGCCCGACCCCTCAGGCCCGATCCCTCGGGCCCGACCTCACAGGAAGAGAGCTCCGATGAGCCCCGAGGACCCGCAGAAGACCTCCAACCTGAACCTGCCCAACGCGCTGACCGCCCTGCGCATCGCGCTCGTGCCGTTCTTCGTGTGGTTCCTGTGGGTCGGCGGGCCGCAGGGCGAGGACTCTGCGGGCATGCGGTGGGCCGCGCTCGTGGTCTTCGCGGCGGCGATGTACACCGACAAGCTCGACGGCGACATCGCCCGTGCCCGCGGACTGATCACGAGCTTCGGCAAGATCGCCGACCCCATCGCCGACAAGCTGCTGACGGGGGCCGCCTTCGTGCTCCTCTCCATGCTCGGCGAGCTGTGGTGGTGGGTCACGGTGGTGATCCTCGTGCGCGAGTGGGGCATCACGGTCCTGCGCTTCGTCGTGATCCGCTACGGCGTCATGGCGGCCTCCAAGGGCGGCAAGCTCAAGACGGTCCTGCAGACCGTCGCGCTCCTGCTGCTCCTGCTCCCGCTGGCCCCGGTCGTGGGCGCGTGGTGGCCCTGGCTGGGCTGGACCGCCATGGGCGCCGCGCTCGTCGTCACGGTCGTGACCGGCGTGGACTACCTGGTCAAGGCCGCGCAGCTGCGCCGGCGGGCGATCGCCGAGCGGAACCGCCCGTGACGGGCCCGAGCGAGGAGGCGGCCGGGCTGGTGCGGGAGGCGGTCCGGCGGGGGCTCACGCTCGCGACCGCGGAGTCCCTGACCGGCGGGGCCGTGGCCGCCGCCGTCGTCGACGTCCCGGGAGCGTCGGCCTGCTTCGAGGGCGCCGTCGTGTCCTACTCGAACCGGGTCAAGGAGGAGGTCCTGGCCGTGCCCGGCACGCTCCTGGCCGAGCGCGGGTCCGTGGACCCGGACGTCGCGGTCGCCATGGCCGAGGGCGCCCGCCGCCGGCTGGGCACGGACTGGGCCGTCGCCACCACCGGGGTTGCCGGCCCCGAGTCGCACGACGGGAAGCCGGTCGGAACGGTCTACCTGGGACTCGCGGGGCCGGGTGGGGCCACCGCCCACGCGCTCACGGTGGCCGGGGACCGCAGCGCGATCCGGGCGGCGGCGGTCCGGGCCGCGCTCGACCGGCTCCGTGCGGCGATCACGCTCCCAGCCAACTCACAGTGAAAAATTGCGGCCCGCGGGGAAGAATGGAACTGTCAGGGTGGTTAGGAATGATCGCAGGCTCGAGTTGAGCCGCTCGGAGTCAAGAAGCCTGCTGGCACACGCCGGGGGGACAACGCCCGCAGCAGGCGGTGAAGTTGCCGCACACACGAGGAGACAAGCGATTCAGATGACGAAGCAACCCGTGTCCGTCAATGGCGTCGTCCGTTGGAAGGACGTGGGACTGGACGAGGACGAGAGCACCGTGACGAAGGACATGAAGATCGGCGTACTCCGCCAGGAGATCGGCGAGGTCCTGCGCAGTGTCCGGCAACGCCAGGGCCGGACCCTCCGCGAGGTCTCCCACAGCGCACGCGTCTCCCTCGGCTACCTGAGCGAGGTGGAGCGAGGTCAGAAGGAGGCATCCTCCGAGCTGCTCGCCTCCATCTGCGCCGCGCTCGACATCCCGATGTCCCAGATGCTGCGCGAGGTCGCCGACCGCCTGGCCTACGCCGAGGGCCTGCTGGTTCCGGACACGGTCCCCAGCGACCTCACCGAGCAGTACTCTCGGGAGTTCGGCCGGGTCAACGGCGACGAGGCCGCGGCCGCGGGGGCCCGCTGACCCACTCCGGCGCTCGCCGCGCCGCCGATCCGCGGCGGGCCGGGCACCCCGCACGACGTCCCCGGAGGGCTCGTCGGTCCCAGGACCGCCGGGCCCTCCGGCATGCGGGGACCCGTGGGGCGCCGGTTGGGCGGCACCGGTCCGGCGGCACCCGACCAGAGGCGGCGCGGGCCGGCCGGGCCGCGGGGCCGCGCCGGCGGGCAACCCCCGGGAACGGTCCCGGGGGACAGTACGGAAGCAAGGAGGGGCGCGCATGCGGTTGAGCAGCTTCTGGCAGCTCATGGCTGACGAGTTCGGGGCGGGCTACTCGCGGGTGCTCGCCCGCGACCTCGTGCTCGGCGAGCTCGACCACCGCACGCCGGCGGAGGCGATCGAGTCGGGGGAGGACCCGCGGACGGTGTGGTTCGCGCTGTGCCGCGCCCAGGACGTCCCGGAGTCCCGGTGGTGGGGCGTGGACCGCCCGCCACGCGGTTGAGACCCCGCCGTGGACCGCGGCGACACTTCGAAGGTATATTCGACAGTGCGGTACGGACTGCACAGTACGGCCCGTGCCGGGCGGCCCCCGGAGCCCCGTCCCCGGACCGCGCGCACGGTCTTACGGTGTCCGACCCCGGCGATACCGTGGAACACGAGAAGACCAGTACGAACGGTTCCTGCCGCACCGGCGGAGCCCCCCGACCACGAGGTGAACCATGGCAGCCAAGGGCAAGACGAACAGCGCCGACCAGCAGTTCGGCAGCGACCGCGAGAAGGCCCTCGAGACCGTTCTCGCGCAGATCGACAAGAACTACGGCAAGGGCTCGGTCATGCGCCTGGGCGACCGCCCGGCCACGAAGATCGAGACCATCCCCACCGGATCCATCGCGCTGGACGTCGCGCTGGGCATCGGCGGGTTCCCGCGCGGGCGCGTCGTGGAGATCTACGGCCCGGAGTCCTCCGGAAAGACGACCGTGGCCCTGCACGCGGTGGCCAACGTCCAGAAGGCCGGCGGGATCGCCGCCTTCATCGACGCCGAGCACGCGCTCGACCCCGCCTACGCCGAGAAGCTGGGCGTGGACACCGACAACCTGCTGGTCTCGCAGCCGGACACCGGCGAACAGGCCCTGGAGATCATGGACATGCTGGTGGGCTCCGGGTCCATCGACATCATCGTGATCGACTCGGTGGCGGCACTGGTGCCCAAGGCCGAGATCGAGGGCGAGATGGGCGACAGCCACGTGGGCCTGCAGGCACGCCTCATGAGCCAGGCGCTGCGCAAGATCACCGGTCGGCTCTCGCACTCGAACACCACCGCGATCTTCATCAACCAGCTGCGCGAGAAGATCGGCGTGTTCTTCGGGAGCCCCGAGACCACCACCGGTGGCAAGGCGCTGAAGTTCTACGCCTCGGTGCGCGTGGACGTCCGCCGCATCGAGACCCTCAAGGACGGGGCGAACCCGGTGGGCAACCGGACCCGGGCCAAGATCGTGAAGAACAAGATGGCCCCGCCCTTCAAGCAGGCCGAGTTCGACATCCTCTACGGGGAGGGGATCTCCACCGAGGGCGGACTGATCGACATGGGTGTGGAGCACGGCATCGTCAAGAAGTCCGGCGCCTGGTTCACCTACGAGGGGGACCAGCTGGGCCAGGGCAAGGAGAACGCCCGCCGCTTCCTCAAGGACAACCCCGAGCTGGCCGAGGAGGTCGAGCGCCGCATCCTCGTGAAGCTCGGGATCGTCGGCGAGCCGGAGCTCGCCGAGGAGCCGGAGGCGCCCGAGCAGGAGCCCACCGGCCTGCCCTCCGAGCTCACCGGCCCGGCCTTCTGAGCGGGTCGATGACCGAGAGCCCCTACGCACGCCGCCGCCGGCGGTCCGCCTCCCGTCACCGCGGGCCGGAGGGCCCGGCGGCGTCGTCCGCCGCCGGGGACCCGGAGCCCGACCCCCGGGAGGTCGCACGGTCGATCGTCCTGCGCCAGCTCACCGCCTCGCCGAAGAGCCGGCAGCAGCTCGAGGAGAAGCTGGCAGACCGCAACGTCTCCGAGGACGTGGCCCGGGAGGTGCTGGACCGCTTCGAGGAGGTCGACCTCGTCGACGACGCGCAGTTCGCCGAGGTGTACGTCCGCTCGCGCGCGAGCTCGCGCAAGCTCTCCCGCTCCGCGATCCGGCGGGAGCTGGCGACCCGGGGTGTGACCGGCGAGACCGCGGAGGCCGCGCTCGAGCAACGCACCGACGAGGACGAACGGGCCGACGCCGCGGAGCTGGTGCGGCGCAGGTTCCCCGCCGCCGCGGACCTCACGGACCGTGCCGAGCGGGACCGGGCGGTTCGCCGGCTCGTGGGCATGCTCGGCCGGAAGGGCTACGCCCCGGGGCTGGCCTTCGCCGTCGTGCAGGACGAGCTGGCGGCCCGCACCGGGTCCGCCGGCCCGGCCGGGGCCCTGGACGCGGCGCCGGACGACGAACCCGACCTCGACACGCCCTGAGCCGGCAGGGCGCCGGTGCGCGTCGTCGGCCGCGCCCCGCACCGGGGCCGGCTCTCCGTCCCCGGGCTCCGGGCCGGACGCCTGTCCCGCGGCGACGCGAACGGGACGGGGCCCCGCCCCGCCCCGTACAATCGTCCGGTGATGTCGAGCCCCGCAGCCCTTTCCCCGCACCCGTCCGCGCCGTCCGCCGCCCCTCGGTCCTACGAGGTGCGCACGTTCGGCTGCCAGATGAACGTGCACGACTCCGAGCGGATCAGTGGCCTGCTCGAGGCGGCCGGCTGGGTCCCCGCCGAGGGCGGGGAACCTGACCTCGTGGTGTTCAACACGTGCGCCGTGCGCGAGAACGCGGACAACAAGCTGTACGGCAACCTCGGCCAGCTCGTGCCCGCCAAGAAGCGCAACCGGGACCTGCAGATCGCCGTGGGCGGGTGCCTGGCCCAGAAGGACCAGGACACGATCCTCGAGAAGGCGCCGTGGGTCGACGTCGTCTACGGCACCCACAACATCGGGTCCCTGCCCGCCCTGCTCGAGCGGTCCCGGCACAACGCCGAGGCGCAGCTGGAGATCCTCGACGCCCTCGAGGTGTTCCCCTCGACGCTGCCCACCAAGCGGGACAGCGCCTCCTCGGGGTGGGTCTCGATCTCCGTGGGCTGCAACAACACGTGCACCTTCTGCATCGTCCCGTCCCTGCGGGGCAAGGAGAAGGACCGCCGGCCCGGTGACGTGCTGGCGGAGGTGCAGGCGCTCGTCGACGACGGCGCCGTGGAGGTGACGCTGCTCGGGCAGAACGTCAACTCCTACGGCGTGGAGTTCGGGGACCGCGGAGCCTTCGCGAAGCTGCTGCGCGCGTGCGGGGCCATCGAGGGCCTCGAGCGCGTGCGCTTCACGAGCCCCCACCCCGCCGCGTTCACCGACGACGTGATCGAGGCCATGGCCGAGACGCCCAACGCCATGCCCCAGCTGCACATGCCGCTGCAGTCCGGCTCGGACCGCGTCCTCCAACAGATGCGGCGCTCCTACCGCGCGAAGAAGTTCCTGGGGATCCTCGAGAAGGTCCGCGAGCGCATCCCGGAGGCCGCCATCACCACCGACATCATCGTGGGCTTCCCCGGGGAGACGGAGGAGGACTTCCGGGCGACCCTGGACGTCGTCGAGGCCTCCCGCTTCTCCTCCGCGTTCACCTTCCAGTACTCCATCCGCCCCGGCACCCCGGCGGCCGAGATGGACGAGCAGGTGCCCAAGGCCGTGGTGCAGGAGCGCTTCGAGCGGCTCGTGGCCCTGCAGGACAGGATCTCCGCCGAGGAGAACCGCCGGATCGTCGGCCGGCAGGTGGAGCTGCTCGTCACCGCGGAGGCCGGCCGGAAGTCCGGCACCACCCACCGGCTCTCCGGCCGCGCCCGGGACCAGCGGCTCGTCCACTTCTCCGTCCCCGGGGGAGCACCGGCCCCGCGGCCCGGCGACTTCGTGACCGTGACGGTCACCGACGCCGCCGCCTACCACCTCGTGGCCGACCCGCGAGGCCCCCAGGACTACGCGCTGCGCCGTTCCCGGGCCGGGGACGCCTGGGACCGCCGGCAGGCGGAGTCCTGCGGTGCGCCCGCCGCGACGGGCGGCTCCGTCCCGGGGCCCGTCGTCCTGGGCATGCCCGGGCTGCCCCCGCGGTGAGCGACCGGCCGGTCGTCGCCGTCGTCGGGCCCACCGGCACCGGCAAGACGGCCCTGGGCGTCGAGCTGGCGCTGCGCCTCGGCGGGGAGGTGGTCAACGCCGACTCCATGCAGTTCTACCGCGGCATGGACATCGGCACCGCCAAGGCCACGGCCGAGGAGCGGCGCGGGGTGCCGCACCACCTGCTCGACGTCCTGGAGGTCACCCAGGAGGCCTCGGTGGCGGACTACCAGCGCCGGGCCCGCGACTGCTTCGCCGAGATCCGCGCCCGCGGGCGGGTGCCCGTGCTCGTGGGCGGCTCCGGGCTCTACGTGCGGGCCGCCCTGGACGTCCTGGAGCTGCCCGGCACGGATCCCGCGGTCCGGGCCCGGATCGAGCAGGAGCTCGCCGCGCAGGGACCCGGAGCCCTGCGGGAGCGGTTGCGGCAGGTGGACCCGGAGTCCGCGGACCGGCTGAGGGACGACCGGCGCGTGGTGCGCGCCCTCGAGGTGTGGGAGCTGACCGGACGCCCCTTCACCTCGTTCATGCCCCGCCGGGAGTACGTGGGGCCGACCGTGCAGCTCGGGCTGGACCTCGACCGGGCGCAGCTGCACTCCCGGCTGGCCCGGCGGGTCGACGCCATGGTCGCGGCCGGGCTCGAGGACGAGGTGCGCGAGCTCGCCCGCCGAGGGCTGCGCGCGGGACGCACCGCGTCGCGCGCGCTGGGCTACGGCCAGTTCCTGGACGTCCTGGACGGGCGCGCCACGGTGGCCGAGGCGACCGCGGCGACCGTGGTGGCCACCCGGCAGTTCGCGCGGCGTCAGCTGACGTGGTTCCGGGCGGATCCGCGCGTGCACTGGCTGGACGCCGCCGGACCCGGGTTCGTGGAGCACGCGCTGGCGACCGTGGCGCGGACCCGGGCCTGAGCCCCCCGCGCCGCGCCGGGTATCATGTCGGGGTGACCTCCGCCCAGCCCCGGACCCCCCTGACCGCTTCCGACGACACCCCGTCCCCCTGGGGCGGACTGCGGGGCCGCCGCTTCTCGAAGGGCCACGGCACCGGCAACGACTTCGTGCTGCTGACCGACCCGCAGGGCGAGCTGGAGCTCGACCCCGAGCTCGTGGCGCTCGCCTGCGACCGCCACCGCGGCATCGGCGGCGACGGGCTGATCCGGGCAGTGCGCTCGGAGGCGCTGCCGGAGGGACGCGATCTGCTGGCCGGGGCCCCGGACGCCGAGTGGTTCATGGACTACCGCAACAACGACGGCTCGGTCGCCGAGATGTGCGGCAACGGCGTCCGCGTGTTCGTCCACCACCTGATCCAGGAGGGACTCGCCGAGGTTCCCGAGGGAGAGGTGCTGCGCATCGGCACCCGCGCCGGGGTCAGGGCCGTGGCCCGCACCGACGCCGGCTACGCGGTGGACATGGGGCCGTGGACCTTCCTGGACGGCGAGGCCGCACGCTCGCGGGGATCGGACGCCGTGGTGACCGCCCGGGGGCTCAAGGTGGCCCGACCCGCGCTGTCGATCGGCATGGGCAACCCGCACACGGTGGTGGCGCTCGCCGAGGGGGAGAAGCTGGACCAGCTCGACCTGTTCACCGCCCCCACCGTCCGGCCGGTCCCCGAGGAGGGCACGAACGTCGAGTTCGTGGTCCCGGCCGACGGCGACGACGACGGCGTGGGCCGGGTGCGGATGCGGGTGCACGAGCGCGGCGTGGGCGAGACCCAGTCCTGCGGCACGGGCGCCTGCGCGGCGGCGGCCGCGACCCGGTTCTGGGGCGGGGTCACCGCCCCCGACCAGTGGCTGGTGCAGGTGCCGGGGGGCGTGGTCTCCGTGACCTTCGTCCCCGCCCCGGACGGGGCGGAGCACGTCGTGCTGGCGGGCCCCGCGGTGATCGTGGCCCACGGCACCTTCGCCTGAACCGGAGGGCCGGTCAGGACCCCCGCCCGACCCGCAGCACCCGGAAGCCCTTGTCGGTCGCGTGCCGCGACACCGCGTACTCGGCCCCGAGGGCCGCGCCCAGCCACTTCTGCAGGGAGTCGGCGCCCAGGTTCTTCTGCACGACCAGCCACGCCGTCCCGCCCGGGGCCAGACGGGGCAGCCAGTGCAGGAGCAGCTCGTGCAGCTGCTGCTTGCCGATCCTGATCGGCGGGTTGGACCAGATCGTGTCGAAGCGACGGCCGGCGGGCACCCGCTCGGGCAGGAGCACCTCGACGTTGGTCAGGCCCAGGGACGCCGCGTTGTCCCGGGTCAGGCCCAGGGAGCGCTCGTTGACGTCCACCGCCGTGACCCGGGCACCGGGCGCGGCGCCGGCCATGCTCAGCGCGATCGGCCCCCAGCCGCACCCGAGGTCCAGCAGCTCCGCCCCGGTGGGGTCGGGAACATTTTCCAGCAGCACGGACGTTCCCCTGTCCAGACCACGGGGGCTGAAGACCCCGTTGGAGGTCTGGAGGGCCACCTCCCGTCCCCGCAGGAGGACGGCCACGGTGCGACGCTGCTCCGGCCCCGTGGGCTCCTCGGAGAAGTAGTGCTCGGTCCCCGGGTTCGGGGTCGCCGGGCCGGCCACGGGGTCGGGGGTCTCGGAACGCGAAGCCATAGCTCCTCATGCTACCGACCGGGACCGGCCGGCCCGCCGCCGGGACGGGCCGACCGGGTGTCGGCCACCCGGACTAGAATGGGCGCACCACATGCCCGCGAAAGGAACCATGACGCATCCCCGTGAGACCCCTGCCGAGCCCCGCCCCGAGACGGCGGAGGCCGGGAACGGCCTGAGCCGGCAGGAGCTGGAGGACGTCGTCGAGCGCGTCCTGTCCCGGGCGCGCGCCCGGGAGCAGTCGGCCGGCGAACCCCTCCGGGACGGCGCCGCGGCGCCGGCCCCGCACGACACCGCGGCGGACGCGGGACGGCTCACCGGCCGGGCCCGGGAGATCGCCGACGCCGAGGACGAGCACTCCGTGCACGACGGCGAGCAGCAGGACCTCGAGGAGCGCCGCGCCCTGCGCCGCGTCGCCGGGCTGTCCACCGAGCTCGAGGACGTCACCGAGCTCGAGTACCGGCAGCTGCGGCTCGAGCGCGTGGTCCTGGCCGGACTGTGGACCGAGGGCACCCTGGCGGAGGCGGAGAATTCCCTGCGGGAGCTCGCCGCGCTCGCCGAGACCGCCGGCTCCGAGGTGCTGGACGGCATCGTGCAGCGCCGGACGAAGCCGGACCCCGCCACGTACCTGGGCTCGGGCAAGGCCAAGGAGCTGCGGGACATCGTGGCGGCCACGGGCGCCGACACCGTCGTGGTCGACTCCGAGCTGGCCCCGTCCCAGCGCCGCGGGCTCGAGGACGTCGTGAAGGTCAAGGTCATCGACCGCACGGCGCTGATCCTGGACATCTTCGCCCAGCACGCCAAGTCCAAGGAGGGCAAGGCCCAGGTCGAGCTGGCCCAGCTCGAGTACCTGCTCCCGCGCCTGCGCGGGTGGGGCGAGTCCCTGTCCCGTCAGGCCGGCGGTCGCGCCGCCGCGGGCGAGGGGATCGGCTCCCGTGGCCCGGGCGAGACCAAGATCGAGCTCGACCGGCGCCGCATCCGCACCCGGATGGCCAAGCTGCGCCGGGAGATCGCGGCCATGAAGCCGGCCCGCGAGACGAAGCGGCTCAACCGCCGCCGCAACTCCGTGCCGTCCGTGGCGATCGCCGGGTACACCAACGCCGGCAAGTCCTCGCTGCTGAACCGGCTGACGGGCGCCGGCGTGCTCGTGGAGAACGCGCTGTTCGCGACCCTGGACCCCACCGTCCGCCGCGCACAGACGCCGGACGGCATCGGCTACACCCTCTCGGACACGGTCGGCTTCGTCCGCTCCCTGCCCACGCAGCTCGTCGAGGCGTTCCGCTCGACCCTCGAGGAGGTCGCCGACGCGGACCTCATCCTGCACGTGGTGGACGCCTCCCACCCCGACCCCGAGGGGCAGATCCGGGCGGTGCGCCAGGTCTTCGCGGACATCGACGCCCAGAACATCCCCGAGATCATCGTGCTGAACAAGGCCGACGCCGCCGACCCCTTCGTCGTGGAGCGGATCAAGCAGCGCGAGCGCAACGTCGTGGTGGTCTCCGCCCGCACGGGGGAGGGCATCGGGCAGCTGCGGGAGCGCATCAGCGAGTCGATCCCGCGCCCGGAGACGGTGCTGGACCTGGTCGTCCCGTACCAGCGCGGGGACGTGGTGAGCCGGCTGCACGACTGGGACGCGGAGATCCTGCGCACGGAGCACCTCCCCGAGGGCACGCACCTGCTCGTGAAGGTCCGCGAGGACCTCGCGGCGGAGCTGGCCCCGTTCGCCCCCGAGAACGCGCCCGGCTTCGGCGCCGAGAGCGCCTGAGGGCGTGGCCGCCGTCGTGGACGCCGCCGTGGACGCTGCCGGGCGGGACGGTGCCCGGGTGCGCCCCGAGACGCTCCCCGGCGCCGCGGAGGCGCTGAACCTGCTGGACACCGCGGTCACCGCGATGGGCGGTCAGGTCCGGGACGGCCAGCGGCTGATGACCGCCAAGGTCGCCGAGGCGCTGGACCGCCGCCGGCACCTGCTCGTCCAGGCCGGGACCGGGACCGGGAAGTCCCTGGCCTATCTCGCCCCGCTCGTCGAGCACGCCCAGCACGCGGACAAGCCGGTGGTCGTGGCCACCGCGACCCTCGCGCTGCAGTCGCAGATCGTGGGCCGGGACGTCCCGCGGCTGCTGGCCGCCCTCGAGGGCGAGCTCGAGCGGGAGGTCGACGTCGCCCTGCTCAAGGGCCGGAGCAACTACGTGTGCCGGCACAAGCTCGAGGGCGGGTACCCGTCCGACGACGAACCCGGGGCGCTGTTCGCGCCGCCGGACGCGGCCCCGCACCCGGGGGCCGCTGCGCCGGAGACCTCCGGGAGCCCCGGCCGGCTCGGCCAGGAGGTCCAGCGCCTGCGCGAGTGGGCGCGCTCCACGGGGACCGGGGACCGGGACGAGGTGCTGCCTGGGGTCGGTGAGCGCGCCTGGCGGCAGGTCTCCGTGACCGCCAAGGAGTGCCTGGGCCGCAGCTGCCCCTTCTTCGAGGACTGCTTCGCGGAGCTCGCGAAGGAACGGGCCGCGGAGGCCGACATCGTGATCACCAACCACGCCCTGCTCGCGATCAACGCCTTCGAGGGGATCACCGTGCTGCCCGAGCACGACGTCGTGGTCATCGACGAGGCCCACGAGCTCCAGGACCGGGTGACCGGGGCCGTCACCGGCCAGCTCTCGGCCGCGATGGTGCGCGCGGCGGCCGCGTCCCTGCGCAAGCACACGAGCGCCGCCCCCGACCCTCTGACCGCCGCGGCCGCGAACCTCGAGGGCGCCCTGGCGGGGGCTCCCGCCGAGCTGCTCCACCGCGGCCTCGACGACGCCCAGGCCGCCGCCGTGGCGCAGGTCCGCGACGCCGCACGCACGGCCATGACCGAGTCCAAGGCGAGTGCGGGAGGCTCCGGCGGGGAGCGGGACGGGGACGCCGGGCGCCAGATGGCCCGTTCCCGGGTCAGCGACGTGCTGGAGCTCGCCGAGCGGGTCCTCGCCGCCCCGGAGCAGCGCGAGGTGCTGTGGATCTCCCGGCAGGGCGGCTGGGAGCCCGGCCGCGGGTACGTGCCCGCGGCGGAGACGGACCCGGCGACCCTGCACGTGGCGCCACTGTCGGTCGCGGGGACCCTCCGGGAGGGCCTGTTCGACGGCCGGACCGTCGTGCTGACCTCGGCGACCCTGGCCGTGGGCTCGTCCTTCGACTCCGCCGCCGGGGCGCTCGGCCTGCGCGGGGAGGGCGCTCCACGCTGGGAGGGCGTCGACGTCGGCAGCCCGTTCGACTACCCGCGCCAGGGCATCCTCTACCTGGCCGAGCACCTCGAGAAGCCGGGCCGCCGGCCCACCGGGGCCCAGCTGGACGAGATGCTCGCGCTGCTCGAGGCCTCACGGGGCGGCGCCCTGGGACTCTTCTCGTCCCGGCGCGCCGCCGAGGAGGCCGCCGAGGCGCTGCGGGAGCGCACCGACCTGCCGATCCTCTGCCAGGGGGACTCCTCCCTCCCCGGGCTCGTCCAGCAGTTCACGGACGAGCCCGCCACGAGCCTGTTCGGGACCATGAGCCTGTGGCAGGGCGTGGACGTGCCCGGGGACTCCTGCCGGCTCGTGATGATCGACCGCATCCCGTTCCCGCGGCCGGACGACCCCCTGGCGACCGCCCGCAGCCGCGCCACGGAGCGTGCCGGGGGCAACGGCTTCATGGCCGTCTCGGCGACGCACGCGGCCGTGCGCCTGGCGCAGGGCACCGGGCGGCTCATCCGCTCGGGCGGGGACCGCGGCGTGGTGGCGATCCTGGACTCCCGGATCGCCACGGCGCGCTACGGCGGGTTCCTGCGCGCTTCGCTGCCGCCCCTGTGGACCACCACGGACCGGGCGACCGTGCTCGGGGCCCTGCAGCGGCTGGCCGGCGCCTGACCCCGGCCCGGCGTCCGGCCGGAGACCGCGTCAGAGGCTGCGCAGCACCGAGACGACCTTGCCCATGACCGTGGCGTGGTCGCCGAGGATCGGCTCGTAGCGGGTGTTCTGCGGGAGCAGCCAGGTGTGGCCGTCGCGCTGGCGGAACGTCTTGACGGTCGCCTCCTCGTCGAGCAGGGCCGCCACGATGTCGCCGTTCTCGGCGGAGCTCTGCCGCCGCACGACGACCCAGTCGCCGTCGCAGATGGCGGCGTCGATCATGGAGTCGCCCCTGACCCGGAGCATGAACAGCTCGCCGTGCCCGACCAGCTGGCGGGGCAGGGCCAGGACGTCCTCGACCGCCTGCTCGGCCGTGATGGGACCGCCGGCCGCGATGTGGCCCACGAGCGGGACCATCGTGACGTCCGAGGACGTCGACAGCTCGGCGACGGGGCCCGGTGCGCCGGCCGCGGGCGCGGCGGCGGCGTCCTGGGCGGGGGCGTCGGAGGTCCCGGCGTCGTGCAGCCGCAGGGGGGTCAGGACCTCCATGGCCCGCGGCCGCTTGGGGTCGCGGCGCAGGTAGCCCAGCTGCTCCAGCCGGGAGAGCTGGTGGGTGACGCTCGAGAGCGAGGCCAGGCCCACGAGGTCGCCGATCTCCCGCATCGACGGCGGGTAGCCGTGCTCGGCGATGGAGCGCTGGATGGCCTCGAGGATCGTCCGCTGGCGCACGGTGAGACCGCGGCCGCTGCTGCGGACGGGCCGCGGACGGGGGTCCTCGGGGGTGGGGCGCTGGGCCATGGGAGCGTCGTCCTTTCCCGTCCGGATGGTGGTGCCGCCGTCGGCGCACACCGGTCCGGTTCCGATGTCGGACCCGGGTGGTTCCATGATTCCCGGAGCGCCAGGGCGCCGGATGGCCCGGAGCGTGCCGGCCGGAGGCCCGGACGTGCTCCCAGCCTAGGCGAGACCCCCGGTGGCTTCAAACACTTGTACGAACGGGTCTCGACATTCTTCGCAGACCCGTGCTAGACATGGAACTCCACGATTCGAACACATCTTCGAACGCCTGCCGGATCACGATCCCGGCCGGGCGACCCGGAGTCCGAGATCGTCCGCCTCGTGCGGGAACGTCAAGGAGGTCAAGTCATGAGTGCCAGCACCACCCTCGGCGCCGTCCGTCCGCACCGTCACCCCGCCGGCCCGCCGCGGGGCCGGCCCGCCCTGCTCCTGCGCCCCGCCGCGGAGGCTCCGGCGCCGCGTGCCCCGCTGACGCTCACCCGACGCGGCCGCCTCGTCCTGCTGGGCCTTCCCGTGCTGGCCGGCTCCGCGGCCCTCGTGGTGCTCGCGGTGGTCTTCCTCGTGCCGTCCACCGCCACGGCCACGAGCGGGCCCGTTCCGGGCGCGGGAACGGAGGTCGTCACCGTGTTCCCGGGTCAGAGCCTGTGGGAGCTGGCGCTGGCGGCCGAGCCGGACCGCGACCCGCGGGACGTCGTGGACGAGATCGTGGAGCTCAACGACCTGCGCACCTCCCGCCTCGTCGCCGGCCAGCAGCTCGAGGTCCCCGCGGTCTGAGCCCGTTCCGCGGCCCCCGGGCGGGGGCCCGGACGCCGGACCCGGGCCCCGGCGCGAACCCCGGGCGGCCGGTGCGAACTCCGGGCGGCCGGTGCGGCGCCGGGACCCGAACTCGGGCACTAAACTGTCCGGGTGACGCAGAACCTGGACCGACTCAACGCCCTCCCGCTCCGCGACGACCTGCGCGGCCGGACGCCGTACGGCGCCCCGCAGCTCGACGTCGCCGTGGCCCTGAACACCAACGAGAACACCCACCCGGTCCCGCAGGACGTGCACGCCGCGATCGTCGAGGAGGTCGCCGCCGCGGCCCGGACCCTCAACCGCTACCCGGACCGGGAGTTCACCGTGCTGCGCGAGGAGCTCGCCGCGTACCTCGGCCACGGACTGACCGCCGAGAACCTGTGGGCGGCCAACGGGTCCAACGAGATCCTGCAGCAGATCCTCCAGGCCTTCGGCGGGCCCGGGCGGAACCTGCTGACCTTCGTCCCCACCTACTCCATGTACCCGTTGCTCGCCGCCGGCACGCACACCGGCTTCGTGGCGGGGGAGCGCGCCGCGGACTTCGGCCTCTCCGCCGAGTCGGCCGCCGAGCAGGTCCGCCGCCACCGCCCCGACGTCGTGTTCCTGTGCTCGCCCAACAACCCCACGGGCACGGCCCTCGGGGCGGACGTCGTCACCGCCGTCTACGAGGCGGGGGAGCCGTTCCGCACGGTCGTGGTCGTGGACGAGGCCTACGCCGAGTTCTCCCACGGCGGCACGTCCACCGCGCTCTCGCTGCTGGAGGGCCGGCCGCGCCTCGTCGTCTCCCGCACCATGAGCAAGGCCTTCGCCCTCGCCGGAGCGCGCCTGGGCTACTTCGCGGCCGCGCCCGAGGTCGCCGACGCGGTGCGGCTCGTGCGCCTGCCGTACCACCTCTCCGCGGTCACCCAGGCGACCGCGCTCGCGGCCCTGCGCCACTCGGCGACCCTGCTGGCCGACGTCGAGGACATCAAACGGCAGCGGGACCGGATCGTGGACGGTCTGTTGCGCCTCGGCCTGAAGCCCGCCGCCTCGGACTCCAACTTCGTGTTCTTCGGCGGCATGGCCGACTCCCGGGCCATGTGGGAGGCGCTGCTCGAGGACGGCGTGCTCGTGCGGGACGTCGGGATCCCGGGGCACCTGCGGGTCACGGCGGGCACCGAGGCGGAGACCACCGCGTTCCTGAGCGCCATGGAGCGCGTCGTCGCCACCGGCTGAGGCGGGAGCGGCCCGCACCGTCCGGCACCCGGGGCGGCCCGCACCGCCGGGCCCGGATACCATGGAGCCAGACCACCACCGGAGCCGACGCGCCGCCCCTGCCGGGCGGCCCGGTCCGGACCACCCGCGGCCCGCCGACGGCCGCGCCGCGCCCGCGAGGAGTTCCACCCGCATGACCGACCAGACCCCCGTCCGCGCCCCCCGCCGCGCGTCCCTCGAACGGCGCACGAGCGAGTCCTCGGTGTCCGTCGAGATCGACCTGGACGGCACCGGCGCGAACGACATCGAGACCTCGGTGCCGTTCTACGACCACATGCTGACCGCGCTGTCGAAGCACTCGCTGATCGACATGCGGATCCGCGCGACCGGCGACACGCACATCGACGTCCACCACACCGTCGAGGACACCGCGATCGTCCTCGGCGACGCCCTGCGCCAGGCCCTCGGGGACAAGGCGGGCATCCGCCGCTTCGGCGAGGCCACCGTGCCGCTGGACGAGGCCCTCGCCAACGCCGTCGTCGACATCTCCGGGCGCCCCTACGCCGTGCACACCGGGGAGCCGGAGGGCCAGCAGTACCACCTCATCGGCGGGCACTTCACCGGGTCCATGGTCCAGCACGTCCTCGAGTCCCTCGCCCACCACGCGGGGATCTGCCTGCACGTGACGCTCCTGGCGGGCCGGGACCCGCACCACATCGCCGAGGCCCAGTTCAAGGCGCTGGCCCGGGCCCTGCGGCAGGCCGTGGAGCCCGACCCCCGGGTCACCGGCATCCCGTCCACGAAGGGCGCCCTGTGAGCGCGGGGCGCGACGACGGCGTGCCGGAGGCCACGGCGCGGCCCGGCGACGGCCCGGCCGGCCGGCCGACCGTGACCGTCCTGGACTACGGTGCGGGCAACGTCCGCTCGGCCGTGCGCGCCCTCGAGGCGGCCGGCGCCGACGTGGTCCTCAGCGCCGACCCGCAGACGGTGCTCGACGCCGACGGGCTCGTCGTCCCCGGCGTCGGCGCGTTCGCCGCCGTCATGGACGGGCTGCGCTCCGTGGACGGACTGCGCCTGATCGGCCGGCGCCTGGCCGGGGGACGTCCCGTCCTCGGCATCTGCGTGGGCCTGCAGGTGCTCTTCGAGGCCGGCGTCGAGCACGGCCGGGAGACCGCGGGCATGGCGGAGTGGCCCGGCGTCGTCGAACGGCTCAAGGCGGACGTCGTGCCGCACATGGGCTGGAACACCGTGGAGCCGCCCGAGGACACGGTGCTGTTCCGCGGGATCGAGGACGAGCGCTTCTACTTCGTGCACTCCTACGGGGTGCAGGAGTGGAACTTCCCGCAGTCCATCGGGAGGATGAAACCCCCGCAGGTCACCTGGTCCGACCACGGCGGGCGGTTCGTCGCCGCCGTGGAGAACGGCGCCCTGTGCGCCACGCAGTTCCACCCCGAGAAGTCCTCCGACGCCGGCATCCAGCTGCTGCGCAACTGGCTGGCCACCCTGCCGCGCACCGGACGGCTCGACCACCTCAAGAGCGGGGACCCGCTGCACGGGGACACCCTGGCCGGCCGGCCCACGCTCGGCCACGACGAGGACGGCGCGTGAGCGCGGCCGTCGTCCTGATGGCGCTCGGCGCGTTCTTCGTCGGCGGCGCCATCTCCTTCCAGCGGCAGCACAAGCCGGCCTGGACGGTCGGCCTCCTGGCCCTGATCGCCGCGCTGCTCGTCGGCTACGGCTGGTACTCCTGGTTCCAGGCCCGCTGACCCCTCCGCCCGACCACCACCCCGATCCCGATCCCGAGATGAGAGATTCCATGCCCCTGAGCGAGACCCCCCGCCTCCAGCTGCTGCCCGCCGTCGACGTCGCGGACGGACAGGCCGTGCGCCTGGTCCAGGGCGAGGCCGGCTCCGAGACCGGCTACGGCGACCCGCTCGAGGCGGCGCTGGCCTGGCAGGAGGCCGGCGCGGAGTGGATCCACCTCGTGGACCTGGACGCCGCCTTCGGCCGCGGCGACAACATCGACGTGCTGCGCCGGGTCGCCGGCGAGCTCGACCTGAAGGTCGAGATGTCCGGCGGCATCCGCGACGACGCCTCGCTCGAGCGGGCGCTGTCCCTGGAGCCGGCCCGGATCAACCTCGGCACGGCCGCCCTGGAGCACCCGGAGTGGACGCGGCGGGTCATCGCCGAGCACGGGGACGTGATCGCCGTGGGCCTGGACGTGCGCGGCACCGTGCTCGCGGCCCGCGGCTGGACCCAGGAGGGCGGCGACCTGTGGGAGGTCCTCGACCGGCTCGAGGCCGACGGGTGCGCGCGCTACGTCGTCACCGACGTCACCAAGGACGGCACCCTCAAGGGCCCCAACCTGGACCTGCTCAAGGAGGTCGCGGTGCGCACCGACAAGCCCGTGGTCGCCTCGGGCGGGATCTCGTCCCTGGAGGACCTCGCGGCCCTGCGCACGCTCGTGCCCTCGGGCGTGGAGGGGGCCATCGTGGGCAAGGCCCTCTACGCCGGCCGCTTCACCCTCCCCGAGGCGCTCGACGTGGCGGGCCGGCCGGGATCCCGGTGACGGGGCGGGAGCTCCCGCCGCACGTGGCCGCCCAGCTCGCGAGCGCGGGCGGCGCGGAGGACACCGGCGGTCAGGCTTGGGCCGGGCGGAACCTGGGGGAGGGCACCAGCCACACCCACCTGTTCCCGGACGACGACGGCGCCGCGGTCCCCGCCGTGGTCCGGGCCCTGGCGGCCCTGCGCGCCGGGACCGGGGACGAGGCCGCTGTGGTCGCCGCCCTCGCGGGGACGCGGGTCTTCGTGCCCGTGCTCGCCCAGGTCTCCTCGTCGACGGTCACCGATGCCGGGTTCGTCGCGGACAAGGAGGCCGACATGGCACTCGTCTCCCTGCGCGCGGCCGACGGCCGGGCGGTCCTGCCCGTCTTCACGTCGACGGACGCACTCGGGGCCTGGCACGGCTCGGCACGTCCGGTGGCCACGGACGTCCGGCGGGCGGCGCTCGCGGCGGTCAAGGACGGCACGCAGCAGCTCGTGCTGGACCCGGGGAGCGCGCTGCCCTTCGTGGTCCGCCGTCCCGCCCTGTGGGCCCTCGCCCAGGGGCGGGGGTGGACGCCGGCCTACCGCAGTCCCGCCGTGCAGGAGGCCGTCCGGCGCTGCGCCGCGGACCTGCCCGGCGTGGTCTCGGCGGCGACCGCCCCCGGCAGCGGCGTGGCCGTGCGCGACGCCGACGGCACCGAGGTTCCCGGCGGCGGTGCCGGCCCGGAGCTCGCGGTCGTCCTCGCCCTGCGCCCCGGCCTCGACCGCGCGCGGCTCGACGACGTCGTGGCCCGCTTCCAGGCCCGGCTGAGCACCGAGCGGTCTCTCGCCGAGGACGTGGACTCGATGCAGCTGCGCCTCACGACGGCGGGTGGAGCCGGGGCGGCCGGCGGCGCCGCGACGGGTCGGGACCGGCTCAGCCGACCGGGCCGGTGAACTTCTCGCCGGGCCCCTGTCCCGGGGCGTCCGGGTAGAGGGACGCCTCGCGGAACGCCAGCTGGAGCGTGCGCAGGCCGTCGCGCAGCGGGGCGGCGTGCTGAGAACCGATCTCCGGGGCCGCGGCCGTCACGAAGCCGGCCAGCGCGGTGATCAGCTTGCGGGCCTCGTCGAGGTCCTTGAGCTCGTCCGCGTCCTCGCCGGCGGCCAGACCGCACTTCACGGCGGCCGCGCTCATCAGGTGCACGGCCGCGGTCGTGATGACCTCGATGGCGGGGACCTCCGCGATGTCCCGCATCTGCTCGTCGACGGCGCTCACCGTCTCCTGCGGGATGTCCTGGCCGGACGGGGCGGTGTCGTCGTCGTAGCGGAACGTGTTCTCGGAAGTCATGGTGCAACTCTGCCACACCCCCCGTGCGCGAGGCCTATCCTGCAGGGAAGGCCGGCCGGGTGGTCCGGCGGGAGGTGCGGGTGGCTGTGTGGATCGGATGGATCGAGTTCGACGTCCTGCTGGGGGACGTCCACTCCCTGAAGGGCAAGCGCTCCGTGGTGCGCCCGCTCGTGGCCGAGCTGCGCCGCCGCTTCCCGGTGAGCGTCGCGGAGGTCGGCCATCTCGACCTGCACCGGCGGGCGCTCGTCGGGGCGTCCGTGGTCACCGGTGAGGCGTCCTACGTCGTGGAGGTGCTCGACGAGGTCGAACGGTCCGTGGCCACCCGACCGGAGATCGAACTGCTCTCCGCCCGTCGCGGCCTGCACAGCACCGGGGACGACTGACCCCGGGTTCCCCGCCGCGCCCGGGATGCGCTAGACTCGTCGGCAGTGTGCAAGTGGAGGAGACTCCCACCCGCGCCGGCCACGGTCGCCTCGCCCCACACGGGGTGCGGACCCTGGGGCCGCCGGGTTCGCGACGACCATCGTCCGCACGACGGCTCCCGGGTCCGCCCGAGCCGTCACGCAGTGGGGTGCCCCTCGGGGTGCCGCACGACGAGCCTCCGCTTGCCGACCGCAGCGGGGGCTCTTTGTCGTTGCGGACAGGTCCGGACCATGAGGTCCCCGGAAACCTCCGGGAGATCACGCAGAACACAGGAGCACGGCATCAGCGATCCACGTATCAATGACAGAATCCGAGTCCCCGAAGTCCGCCTCGTCGGACCCGCAGGCGAGCAGGTCGGCATCGTCCGCGTCGAGGACGCACTGAGGCTGGCCCGCGAATCGGATCTCGATCTGGTCGAGGTGGCGCCCAACGCCAAGCCGCCGGTGGCCAAGCTCATGGACTTCGGCAAGTACAAGTACGAGGCCGCGGTCAAGGCCCGCGAGTCGCGCAAGAACCAGACGAACACGGTCCTCAAGGAGGTCCGGTTCCGGCTCAAGATCGACACGCACGACTACGAGACCAAGGTCGGCCACGCCAAGCGGTTCCTGGGCGCGGGGGACAAGGTCAAGGCCATGATCCAGTTCCGCGGCCGCGAGCAGCAGCGCCCGGAGATGGGCGTCCGCCTGCTCCAGCGCTTCGCGAACGACGTCGCCGACGTCGGCGTCGTGGAGTCGAACCCCCGGGTCGACGGCCGGAACATGGTGATGGTCGTGGGACCGCTCAAGAACAAGGCCGAGGCCAAGGCCGAGGCGCGCCGCCAGAAGCAGCGCGACGAGGCTCGTGCGGAGAACGAGCGCAAGGCGAAGGAGAAGGTCGACACCTCCTCCGCCGAGCCCGTGACCCAGTCGATCGGGGACGCGTTCCCGGCCGAGCTGAGAGAGCGGGCCGCGCAGGGCGAGCAGCAGGCGGCACCGGAGCAGCAGACGGCACCGGAGCAGCAGACGGCACCGGAGCAGCAGGCGGCGCCGGAGCAGCAGGCGGCCCCCGAGCCGCAGGCGGCACCGGAGCAGCGGACGGCGCCGGAGCCGAAAGCGGCGCCGGAGCCGAAGGCGGCGCCCAAGCCGAAGGCGGAACCGGAGCAGCAGCCGGCTCCGGCGGGGCCGGCCGTGCCGAAGCCGAAGGCCGCTCCTGCGCCGAAGCCGCCGGCCTCGCGCCCGGCCCCCGGCCCCCGGCCGGGCCCGGCCAAGGCCTGATCCCGTCTCGAGCGGGCAGCAGAACTGACAGCGCCCCGTGGGTGCGACCGGACCCGGTCGCGCTCCGGGGCACCGAAGAGGCACGGCGGACGTCGTCGTGCCCTCCGGTGGAGACCACCGGACGAATCGTAAGGAGCGGCACACATGCCGAAGATGAAGACCCACAGCGGGGCGAAGAAGCGTTTCAAGCTCACCGGGACCGGCAAGGTGAAGCGCCAGCAGGCCAACCGCCGCCACTACCTGGAGCACAAGTCCTCCCGGCTGACCCGCCGCCTGGCCTCCGACCAGATCGTGGCCCCCGGCGACGCCAAGGTCATCAAGAAGATGCTGGGCAAGTAGGCCCGCACGCATTCCCCGGGGAGCGCCGCTCCCCGCCCCGCACAGATGTGACCTCCCGGCCGATCGGCCGGGACCGAAGTGAAGGAGTACACACGTGGCACGTGTGAAGCGGGCGGTCAACGCCCACAAGAAGCGCCGGGAGATCCTCGAGCAGGCCTCCGGCTACCGCGGCCAGCGCTCGCGCCTGTACCGCAAGGCGAAGGAGCAGGTCACCCACTCGTTCGTCTACAGCTACAACGACCGCCGCAAGCGCAAGGGCGACTTCCGCCGGCTGTGGATCCAGCGCATCAACGCCGCGGCCCGCGCCAACGGCCTGACCTACAACCGCTTCATCCAGGGCCTCAAGGCCGCTGAGGTGGAGGTCGACCGCCGCATGCTGGCCGAGCTGGCCGTCAACGACCAGGCCGCGTTCGCCGCGCTGGTCGAGGTCGCCAAGAAGGCCCTGCCGGAGGACACCTCGGCGCCGCGCGAAGCCGCCGCCTGAGCCCTGCCGCCGCAGTGACTCTCCCGGAGCGCCTGGCCGACCGTCCGATGTCCAACCCCCGAGCCGATCGGGTGAAGGACGTCGCGGGACTGGCCGGGCGCTCCGCGCGTTCCAAGCGCGGGCTGTTCCTCGCCGAGGGACCGCAGAACGCCCGTGAGGCGCTGGCCCGCCACCTCGCGCAGCCGTGCGTGGACGCCGTCTACGTGACCGAGGAGGCACTGGACCACCACCCGGACATCGCGGCGCTGCTCGAGCGGGTGGTCGCGGACCGGTCCGTGTTCGTGCGCCTGGCCACCCGGGAGGTGCTCGGCGCCATGAGCGACGCCGTGACCCCGCAGGGGGTCGTCGTCGTGTGCCGGGCCCTCGACGTGCCGGTGGCGGACGTCCTCGCCGCCCGGCCCCGGCTGCTGGCCGTCCTGGCCCGCGTGCAGGACCCGGGCAATGCGGGCACCGTGCTGCGGGCCGCGGACGCCGCGGGCGCCGACGCCGTCGTGCTCACCGCGGGGAGCGTGGACCTCTACAACCCCAAGACCGTGCGCTCGACCGCCGGCTCCCTCTTCCACCTCCCCGTGACCGTCGGCGCGGACCTGCCCGAGCTCGTCGCGGCGGCCCGGTCCGCCGGGTGCGGGATCCTCGCCGCCGACGGCTACGGTGCCCTGGACCTCGACCGGCTCCAGGACGCCTCGGCGGCCCGCGCCGCGGGCGCCCCCGACGTCGAGGACGTGGCCTACGACCTCGCCCGTCCCACCGTCTGGCTGTTCGGCAACGAGGCCCGGGGCCTGTCCGAGGCAGAGAAGGAGCTCGCCGACCACCGCGTGGCCGTGCCGGTGCACGGGCGGGCCGAGTCCCTCAACGTGGGCACCGCCGCCACCGTGTGCCTCTACGCCTCGGCGCGCGCGCAACGACGGGGCGCCGACCGGTGACCGCCTCCCTGCCCACCACCTTCCGCACCCAGGTGGTCGGCGCAGCCCTGCTCGACGACGCCGTCCGCCCCACCGCTCTCCTCGCCGCCCAGCGGGCCTACCCCCAGGCCTTGCGCGGACTGTGGGAGTTCCCGGGGGGCAAGCAGGAACCCGGCGAGTCCTGCGAGGACGCCCTGGTGCGGGAGTGCGCGGAGGAGCTCGGCGTCGACGTCGAACTGCTCGCCGAGGTACCCGGGCCGCACCCGCAGGGCTGGCCGCTCACGGACACCGCCGCGATGCGGGTGTGGACGGCCGCCGTGCGCGGCGGGTCGCCCGCCGCGGCGGCGGGGGAGGATCACCTCGCCGTCCGGTGGGTGCCGCTCGCGGATCCCGGCGCCGTGCTCGGCCTCCCGTGGATCCCGGCGGACCTGCCGATCGTGCGCGCGCTGCTCGGGGGGCTCGCTCCCCGGCCCCGGGCCTGACCGCCGTACCCGTCCCATCACCGAGCGCGACGATCCCCCGTGCACGGGATGCGAGACGTCTCGTCCCGAGAGATCGCATCTGTCGTTCTCCGACATCGGCTCCACGGTCGGACCTGCGGAGCGGCCTGCGGCGATCCAAGCCGCGGAACAGCTCAATGCCGGCACGGTGGAGGTGCTCGGTCCAGCAGGACATTCCGGTGCCGGGTGGTCAGGCGGCGGTGGTCGCCCGGGACGTGCTCGCGCGCTGAATGAGCTGGGTCGGCAGCACTGCGTGTTCGGCCGCCGGAGCGGGGTCCGAGGTGGAGTTCTGCAGACGACGGAGGGCCATGTCGACGGCCGTGCCGGCGAGGAGCCGGGGGTCCTGGGCCAGGGTGGTCAGCCGAATATAGGGCAAGGAGGCTTGTTCGGAGTTGTCGAAGCCGACCACGGACAGGTCCTCGGGTACGGAGCGCCCCAGGCCTCGGGCTTGGCCGATCACCCCGATCGCGCACCGGTCGTTGAATGCGATCACGGCGCTGGGGGCTGGGTCCTGGCTCAGGAGCCAGGTGAGGGCGGCAGCTCCTTCGGCCTCGGAGGCGCCGCCGGGCACGATGAGTGTCCGGTCGGACAGTCCGGCCGCTGCCATGGCGTCTCGGAAGCCGGCGCGGCGGCCTTGTCCGCCGGCTTCGCGGTCGGCATCGATATAGGCGATACGTCGGTGGCCGAGGCCCACGAGGTGCTCCACGGCCAGTACCGCACCGTGGTGGTCGTCGGTGGCCACGCTGTCACAGGTCCGGGTGGTGAGCGCGCGGGTCACCGAGACCATGGGGAGAGTCGCGCCGGTGCGCTCCAGATGTTCCGGTGGCAGGGCGCTGCCGAGCAGGATCAGGGCCTCGCACCGGTCGCGCAGCAGGGCCTCCACCGCGGCACTCTCCCCACGGTGCGGCGTGACGGCGGAGAGGACGACGTCGTAGCCGTGGTCCAGGGCGGCAGCGTGGAGGCCGTCAAGTATTTCGCCGTGGAAGGGCTGCACCGGTTCGAAGGCGACCCCGAGCAACCGGGAGCGGCCCTGGCGCAGCAGCCGGGCCCGCTCGTCCCGCCGGTAGCCGAGCTCGGCGGCCACGGCCAGGACGTGGGCGCGGGTCTCCTCACTGGCCCCTGACGCCCCGCGGAAGACGATCGAGACCAGCGGCTGGGACACCCCGGCCGCCCGGGCGACATCGCGCATGGTGACGCGCCGCGGGCGGCCGGGAGTATCCCGGTTCGTGGAGACAGGGGTCATCTGGAGGCGATGGTGAAGGCGGCGCGGAAACGCTCCAGAGCCACCTCGGGGTCGTCGGCGGCAAAGGCTTCCATGGCGATCACTCCTTCGTATCCGGTCTCGGCCAGGGCGGTGGCCACCCGGGGGTGGTGGATCTCCCCGGTTCCGGGTTCGCAGCGTCCGGGCACATCGGCCACCTGGACCTCTCCAATATACGGAAGGGCCCGGGCGCACAGCTCCACGAGGTTCCCCTCCCCGATCTGGGCGTGGTAGAGGTCGAGGTTCAGGCGCAGGTGGGGGCTGTCCACGGCGGCGACCAGGGCGAGGGTGTCCTCGGCCCGTGCGAAGGGCACCCCGGGGTGGTCGACGACGGTGTTGAGGTTCTCCAGGGTGAAGACCCGGCCGTGGCGCTCTCCCAGCGCGGCCAGCCGCTCCAGGGTGCGGGCGGCGGCCAGCCAGTCCGCGCCTGTCACGACCTGCTGCGGCACCACCGGCAGTCCCTGAGGGTCCAGGCCGGTGCCGTGGACGTTGAGCCGCGGGCAGTCGATCACGGCTGCGGCCTCCAGGGAGTCCTCGGCGGTGCGCAGCAGCTCCGAGGCCCCGTCCGGGTCGACCAGGCTTCCGGAGACGTAGCCGGTCATCGACCCGAACCGGGCCCCGGTGGCGGCCAGGGCGGACAGGTCCTTGGTGGTCCAGTCCCAGATCTCCACCTCGAACCCGGCCTCGTGCAGTCGCCGCACCCGCTGCTCGAACGGGAGATCGACGAAGAGCATCTCCGCATTGGCCGCGAGAACGAACCCGTTCATCGGGTGGCCCCCGTCAGGTCCAGGGCCACCGGCGCGCCGGTGCGGCAGGACTCGATGCAACCCAAGGCGATCCGCAGCGCATCCCGAGCGGCTTCGACGCCGGGGCCCTGCGAGAGGTGCCCGAGGGCGGTGTCGGTGAAGGCCTGCAGCTCCCCGGTGTAGGCGCCGCGCATGGACTGGGTGTCGGCGCGCACGGTGTCGGCGTTGATGCCCTCGGGCCCGTAACAGCGCAGGCTCGAGGCCGCCAGGTCTCCCACGGTGACCATCCCGGCGGAGCCGAAGGCCTCGGCTCGGGTGTCGTAGCCGTAGGCGGCCGAGAAGCTGGCCTCGGCGGTGGCGATCGCCCCGTTGTCGTAGCGGATCGTGACCACGGCGGTGTCGAGCAGCCCGGCGTCCTTGTACTCCGGGGCCACCAGGGCGTCGGCCACCGCGTGGACCTGCGCGGCACGGGCTCCGGGGTTGAGGAAGTTCAGGGTGTCGAAGTCGTGGATGAGGGTCTCGAGGAAGATCGTCCACGGCGCCACTGCCGCCGGATCTGCCAGTCCCGGGTCGCGGGTGACCGAGCGCAGCAGCTGCGGGGTGCCGATCCGCCCGGCCTCGATCGCAGCCTTCGCCTGCGGAAAGCCGTCGGCGAAGCGGCGGTTGAACCCGATCCGGAACAGCACCCCGTGGGTCTCCACGGCCTGCCGGACCCGGTCGATCTCTTCCAGGGTCATCCCGGCCGGCTTCTCGCAGAAGATCGCCTTGCCCGCGGCGGCGACCTGCTCCACCAGCCCGGTGTGGAAGCGGGCCGGAGCGGTGATCACCACCGCCTCCACCGCCGGGTCGGCCAGCATCTGGGCCGGGTCGGTGTACGCGGCAGGAACGTGCAGCGCGGTGGCCAGTCGCGCCGCGGCGCCCTCGACCGGATCGGCGATCGCGACCAGCCGGGCGTTGGGCACGGTGCGGGCGATCAGTTCGGCGTGGCTGGAGCCGATGCGGCCGGCGCCGATCAAGCCGATGTTCAGAGTGCGGTTTTCGGACAAGGAATTCTCCTTCGGGTCATGACGGGAGGGCGGTAGAGGTTGTCCAGGACCGGCTGTAGCAATGTGTCCTGACAAACCCTTGGCAGAAAGCCTAGTACGTATTAGTGTGATCGACAACACAGCGGCACGGGGTCTCCAGCACAGCGCATCGAAGCGCGAGGGTCCCGGCCAGAAAAGGAGAATTCTCATGACTGCACCGCGCATTCCTGGCCCGCAGCGCGCAAGGCGGGCAGCCCTGCGTCCCTGGGTCGCGGCGGCAATGCTCGTCCCCTCCATGGCCTTGGCAGGATGCTCCTCCGAGGGCGGCCGCACCGAGGCCCAGGGAGGTGGGGAGGGCGGCGGTCAGGTGGCCCAGACCGACCCGATGAAGATCGCGATGGTCACCCACGCCGCTCCCGGTGACACGTTCTGGGACACCATCCGCAAGGGGGCGGAGGAGGCCTCGGCGAAGGACAACGTGGAGTTCCTCTACGGTTCCGACCCCGAGGGCGGTCGGCAGGCCCAGCTCGTGCAGCAGTACATCGACCAGGGTGTGGACGGCATCGCTGTGACCCTGGCCAAGCCCGACGCGATGCGCGATGTGCTCGATCGGGCCGAGGAGGCCGGGATTCCGGTGGTGAGTCTCAACGCCGGGGAGAACGAGTTCCAGGACGTGGGTGCCTTCGCCCACTTCGGCTCCAACGAGCGACTGGCCGGGGCGGCTGCCGGCGAGCGGCTCCAGGAGGAGGGGCTGGAACACCCGATCTGCGTCATCCAGGAGCAAGGCCACGTTGGGCTGGAGGCCCGCTGCGCCGGCGTGAAGGAGGTCCTGCCGGAGACGGAGATCCTCTACGTCCAGGGCACCGACATGACTCAGGTGTCCTCCACCGCCACCGCCAAGCTGCAGACCTCCTCGGCGGCCGATTCGATCATCGGCCTGGGCGCCCCGTACACGATGACTTTGCTCGGGGCCAAGGAGTCGGCCGGCAGTGGGGTGGCGGTGGCCTCCTTCGACATGAACGGGGAGCTGGCTCAGGCCGTCGTGGACGGCGACGTGCTGTTCACCGTCGACCAGCAGCCCTGGCTGCAGGGCTACCTGTCCGTGGATTCGCTGTGGCAGAACCACCGTGGGGCCTTCAAGATCGGCGGTGGCCAGCCCACCCTGACCGGCCCCGCCATCGTGGATTCGTCCAATGCCGAAGAGGTCCTCGAATACGCCAACGAGGGCATCCGCTGAGCGGGCCCGGAAACCAGGAGAAAATGATGTCCTCTACTCGCACACCGTCCGCTCCGGCGCCTGATCGCAGTTCCTCCGGGGGAGCCCGAGGCGCCTCCCGGCCTTCCGCCGCTGCGGCGGGAGCCGACGAGCGGATCCAGACCCGTGGCCTGTTCGGCGCCCTGATGGCCCGCCCCGAGATCGGGGCGCTGGTCGGGGCGATCGTGGTCGGGCTGTTCTTCGCGATCGCCGCCCCCTCGATCACCCAGGCCCAGTCCATCTCCACCGTCCTCTACGGGGCATCGACCATCGGGATCATGGTCGTGGGGGTGTCGTTGCTGATGATCGGTGGGGAGTTCGATCTCTCCACCGGGGTGGCGGTGATCTCCTCCGCGCTGGTCGCCTCGCTGTTCAGCTGGTTCTTCGCCGTCAACGTCTGGGTCGGAGTGGGCATGGCGCTGCTGACCTCCCTGCTGATCGGTCTGATCAACGGGGCACTGCTGATGCGCACCAAGCTCCCGTCCTTCATCGTCACCCTGGCGACCTTCCTGATGCTCACCGGTCTGAACCTCGCCCTGACCCGCCTGATCGGAGGCTCCGTCTCCTCACCCTCGATCAGCACCATGGACGGCTTCGCCTCGGCCAAGGCGATCTTCGCCTCCTCGGTGACCATCCTCGGGGTGGACGTGCGGATCACCGTTCTCTACTGGATCGTCCTGACCCTGCTCGCCACCTTCATCCTGCTCAAGACCAAGGTCGGGAACTGGATCTTCGCCGTGGGCGGGGACGAGAACGCCTCCCGCGCCGTGGGTGTGCCGGTGGCGAAGACCAAGATCGGGCTGTTCATGGGCGTGGGACTGTGCGCCTGGCTGCTGGGCATGCACAACCTCTTCGCCTTCGACTCGGTGCAGTCCGGTGAGGGCGTGGGCAACGAGTTCCTCTACATCATCGGGGCGGTGATCGGTGGGTGCCTGCTCACCGGCGGATTCGGCTCCGCGATCGGCGGGGCCCTGGGCGCCCTGATCTTCGGCATCGCCTCCCGCGGCATCGTCTACGCCGAGTGGAACCCGGACTGGTTCAAGTTCTTCCTCGGCCTGATGCTGCTGATGGCCACCATCGTCAACATGTACGTGCGCAAGCGCATCGAGAGGAAATAGGTGAGCCCCGTGGCCACAGAGAAGACCACCAACACGACCACACCTGCCCCAGGCGCCCACACCGCTGCCGACGCCGGTCCCGGCCCACTGGTGGAACTGGAACAGGTCGGCAAGCGCTACGGCAACATCATCGCCCTGCGCGAGGTCACCATGACCGTCGAGGCAGGGAAGGTCACCTGCGTGCTCGGCGACAACGGGGCCGGGAAGTCCACCCTGATCAAGATCATCGCCGGCCTCCACCAGCACACCGACGGGACCCTGCGGGTCAACGGCGAGGACACCACCTTCACCTCCCCCCGCCAGGCCCTCGACGCCGGGATCGCCACCGTCTATCAGGACCTGGCCGTGGTCCCGCTGATGCCGGTGTGGCGCAACTTCTTCCTCGGCTCCGAACTCACGAAGGGCTTCGGCCCGTTCAAGCACCTGGACGTGGCGACGATGAAGGCGATCACCAAGCAGGAGCTGGCCGACATGGGCATCGACCTGCGCGACGTGGACCAGCCCATCGGCACCCTCTCCGGCGGTGAGCGCCAGTGCGTGGCCATCGCCCGGGCGGTGCACTTCGGGGCGAAGGTGCTGATCCTCGACGAGCCCACCGCGGCCCTGGGCGTGAAGCAGTCCGGGGTGGTGCTGCGCTACATCCTCCAAGCCAAGGAGCGGGGCCTCGGGGTGGTGTTCATCACCCACAACCCCCACCACGCGTACCCGGTGGGGGACCGGTTCCTGCTGCTCAAGCGCGGGAAGTCCATCGGCTACTACGAGAAGCAGGACATCACCGTGGGCGATCTCACCGCCCAGATGGCCGGCGGCGCCGAGCTGGAGGAACTCACCCACGAGCTCGAACAGCTCGGCGGCCACACCCAGCAGATGCAGCAGGTCCAAGCCGACATGGCCGAGTCCCGGGCGCGCCCCCGCGCCTGAATGAATCCCGCCCGCCGGGCGCCGCCTCCGNGAGTTCCGTACGGGCTCGGAGGCGGCGCCGGACTCGGCCCAGGGTCCAAGGCATGCAGTGGAGGCCGAGCTGCACCTCGACCAGCCCGCGTCCACCACACCTCACGGTGTTTGACGCTCCGTACCCCGAACCCCTGGGGAGTCCAACATGACCGCAACCTTGCCCCTGCCGATCGACAAGAACTCGCCCGTCCCGCTCTACCACCAACTCGCTCTCGTCCTGGAAGCGGCCATCCGCAGCGGAGCCCTGACGCCGGGCACGAGGCTCGACAACGAAATGGTGCTGGCGGCCCGATTGCGCATCGCCCGAGTCACCGTGCGCAGTGCCCTGAAGCTCCTGGTCGATGCCGGTCTGGTGGTACGCGCTCGACGGGCCGGTACCTACGTCACCGATCCGGACCAGTGGGTGTGCCCTGATGCGCCGTCCACCTCCTCGTAAGGGTTCCTCGGCAGCCGTCACGCACCCGCGGTGCGGCAACGAACCGGACTCACCACAAGTTCACCCGGACGATCGAACCGCACTCCACCTGCACGAGCCACAGCACCGCGCAGCGTCCTGACTTGTCGGCCGAACCGCGAAACCACGTGCTCGGACGAACCATCATCCGGCCGGTGCTGCTATCGATCCACACAGGCTTCACCAGATCGTCGACAAAGGAGTTCACATGTCACGCACCTCCCCGGCCGGCCATCGGGTCGATCTTCCGCCGTTGACCAAGGGGCCGATCCGCCGGAACCGTGGGGCAGGTCAGAGGGCGATGTAGCAGTAGGGGTTCCCTCTTCGGCGGGTGCGGAGGACTGGATTGTTGCGTCCGTATCACTGGGGACTGGACTCGGGGACTCGGTCCCCAGGCCGGACGGGGCACCGGAGCAGCGGCTGGCTGCCGGTCAGCCGATCACGGTCAGGGCCGAGGGCGCGGATTCGATCCTCACCTCGGTGTTCGCCGGGACGGCGCGGACCTCGCCGTCGAGCTGGTAGGGCATCGGTTTGAGGGCGGTGAATTCGTAGCTGGACACACTGGGCTGGTCCCCCAGCCCCGTGGTGGCCGCGCGGAAGGCCTTCAGCAGCACCTTCCACTTGGCGGTGTGCGGGAAGAGCACCACCTCGAACTTCCCATCGGCCGGCCGCTCCTGCGCCTCGCTCAAGGTGGCGTACTTGGCCATCCGGGAGATGTTGGCGAAGACGAGGCTGTCGACCTTGGCCCGGGTGCCGTCGGCGTGCTGGATCCGGAAGGGACGGAACTTCGCGAAGGTCCGCACCACCGAGACCATCTCCTTGAGCGCTCCCTTGTTGCCCTTTTCCATGTCGATGGCCACCACCGGGGTCAGTCCGAAGCCGATGTAGGAGTGGGCGTAGACGGACTGGGCCCCCGGACCGTCCCCGGTGGACAGGTGCAGCAGGTCCATCTCTCGCACCCGGCCTTCGGCGATGGCTGCGGCCAGGGGCTTTCGGGCGGTGGTGCGGTGGTGGTCGTTGGCGTTGCCGGCGGGAACCACTGCGCACACGGTGTCGGTGGTTCCGGCGGACATGACTCCGTTGATGACCTCGTTGTAGCCGCCGTCGCCGCTCACCGAGACCACCAGGGCGTTCGGTGTGCCGGCCGCCTCCTTCGCCAGGTCCACGGCGTGCCCGGCGTGGGCGGTGGGCAGCATCCGGATCCGCGGGGTGTAGGGCAGATCCTGACTCAGCTGATCGCGCACCTTCGCGGCCAGGTCCGGAGCGTCCCCGGTGCTGTGCGGATTGAAGATCACACAGATGGCCTCGAACCGGCGGACAGCCGGATCAGTGGTGTCGGTGGCGTCTGTGGCGTGGCTGGTGTCCATGGTGTGCCTGTCTGTGATGGCCCGGGGAGGGTCATGCGGTGTCGCGGGCGTCGAGCTCCGCCTGCAGTTCCTGGCGCCGGTCCATGGTCGAGCAATCGGGCCCGGCGGGATCGGTGAGGTAGTCGTGGTCGAGCTGGCGGGTGATCCGGGAGTGCAGCACCTGCAGGTCCGCCATGCCGAGTGCGGTCAGGTCTTCCGGGAAGTCCTCCCGCGGGTCCATGCGGCTGCCCGGTGTCCTTGTGGGCGCGGGGTCCATGGGTGCGGCCGGGACCGGTGCCACCAGGGCGGGGGCGGTCTGCTCGTGGGGCGTGGAGTGCTGGTGGCGCCCGGTGTGGTCAGCGGCGGTGGTGGTCATGAGAGCTCCTGTGGGCCGGGGTCGGGCATCGATGTGCTCGCGGTGCTGGGTGCGGTGGGGTGGAGCTGGGCGTGGAGTCCGCCCAGGAGGATGGTGATGCCCTGGTCGAGTTCGGCCGCCCCGTCGTAGTCGGCCAGCAACGACGCCATGGCGCGCAAGCGGGGAAACTGGCGGGCGGGCAGCCGGTGCAGCCCCAGGCGCAGCAGGTCCTCGTTCTCCTCGGCGTCCACGACGATCTCCTGGAGCTCGTTGAGGACGTGCCCGTAGAGGAACGCGTAGTAGGCCCGGTAGACGTGCAGGGCATCGGCCGGGGCGAAACCCGCATCGATGAGCAGGGCGAGGATGTTCTCCAACGGGCGCAGGGTGCCCAGTGGGCGCAGCCCCAGCGGGGTGGACAGCGGGCGGGTCACCAACAGCGGCACCACGTGCGGATGCTCCAGGGCCAGGCGGCGGAAGTCGTGGGCGGTCCGGCGCAGCTGCTCCTGCCAGTCCGCCCCGTCGGTGGCAATGACCAGCTGGTCCAGCACCACCTCGGTGATCCCGTCGAGCAGATCCGCCCGGTTCTTCGCATACCGGTACAGGCCCATCGGGTCCCGGCCCAGCTCAGCGCCCAACCGGCGCATGCTCAACGCCTCCAGGCCCTCGGCGTCCACGAGCTTGAGGGCCGCAGTGAGCATGACCTCCCGGCTGAGCCGCGGCTTGTGCGCCTTGGCCTCGGAGGTCGGTGAGGGGTCCTCGACCGGGCCGGTCTCGGTGTCGGAGTCTGCGGCACGGGGGTTCATGGGCATCAGGGTCCTTCAATAAGGGGGCTTTGCTTAATCCGTAGTCTACACATACAGTCTACGGTGTAGGCAAGGCGTCGAGCACACTGCGCCCCACGCCTCCCTCTGATGGCACCGACGGCGATCCGCCGTCCGGCGCCCTGCCGAATCCGGCGCCCCTTGACGTCTTCAGGAGAATCCCTTGACGAACACTGCTTCCCACGCCGCCACCACCAGCGCCGACCACACGACCCGCCGCGCGACCGAGGCGAAGTCCGCGACCAGGACCACCGAGTTCATCGCCTACCTCGGCGTGCTGGTGGCCATCGTCGTGACGGCCATCCTGGTCGGGGACGGCGGGGCCGAGGACGGCGCCGATCTGTTCGACGCCCGTCAGGCCATGGAGTACATCACCTACCTGACCATCGCCTACCTGGTGTCCCGCGGGCTGGCCAAGTCCGGCAGCCGCGAGTCATACAGCGCCTGAGCACCCCCGACGGTCCCGGCGATCCGCGTCCTGTTCCCGGGCTCGGATTCCCGGGGCCGCGCGCAGCACGTCGAATCTCCCCGCACGCATTCGGACAGGAAGCATCATGACCACCACTGATCCATGGCTCCACGACCTCACTCGGGTGCGCCCCGGGGACCGGATCGAAGTATGGGACCAGCACCACCTGCGCCATGCCGGCACCGTGAGCCAGGTGGCAGCCCACCTCGGGGTGCTGTGGGTACGCGAGGCCGACAGCGGGCTCCCCAAACTGGTCCCCACCGAGGGTCACCGCCTGCGCCACGCTCCGGTTGCCCACGCCACCTGAGGCTGTCACAGATCCCCCCGCAACCCGCGCTTCCCCGTCGGAGGAAGCCTCCGGGTGGAGAGACGCACCAGTGCGATGCGTGAGGCCCGCCTCGGCCCGGCCACCCCGTGCCGAGGCGGGCATCACCATTTCCGAAGGCCACCCACGTCGTCAGAGTCCCGACCCGGGGCGGCCACCGCAAGGGAAGCGGTGCCGACTCCGTGATCATTCTCCGGCTGCCCGGCCCGTTGCGGCCAGGGGTATGCCCGTGCGGAAGCCTCGCCCATATCAACCAGTGGTTGAGATGCAGTACTGCCGCCCCCTAGCCCGCAGCGGCCTCGGTACGGGCGTTGACGACCAGCTCCCAGACATGGCCGTCGGGGTCGCTGAAGTACCCCATGTACGAACCGTCATTGTCCTCGGCCGGGCCCGGGATCGAACCCCCCGCGGCCTCGGCACGCGTCAGGATGTCGTCCACCTCCTCCGTGCTGCCGATCGCGCACGAGATGATGCACGCCCCCGGCGCAGAGGTGACCGGACCGACCCCGGCGAGCTCGATGTACTTCGCGTACTCGGACCGCTCGATCAGGAACAACGACAGATTCGGCAGTTCCAGCGCGACGACCCCCTCGTCCACCTCGGGTTCGGCCAGCTGAAGACCGTCGCGGTAGAAGCGCAGCGACCTCTCGGCATCCGCGACGGGCAAGGACACGACGACGGTCACAGGTTTCATGGGGCCACCCTAAACGGTATGGAGTGACCTCCGCGGCGTGTCGGGGGTTGCAGGCCTTACACATGGCCGGCTGCCCGACCGGCCAGCGGAGTGCCGGTCCCCGGAGGAGGCTCCGAGTGGTTGCACCTGTTGGATCCCCACGTTCTGCACCGGCACCTGCGCCGCGATCCACCGAGTGACCATCCGCTCGTGCGCCGTCAAGGGAACGGACGTGCCCTCACCTCTCGAGTCAGGCGGAAGGTGCTGCTCCGCGGTTCGGATCTCCACCGCGTCGGCCGACGAGCCTCCACCGATCGCGGCAGCATCCCGGGAACCACCGTCACGCGCTCTGTCGGAATGCCTGGGTCCCGTCGGCGCACCCTGTCTGCTCGGGTCGGGCTCGACGTCTGCATCTCGGACCGGTACGGCGAGCTCGGCGCGCGGACGGGGCGGGAGCCGCGGTCCGGAGGCAGGAGGTTCAGGGGCGCGGGCGGTAGCCCCCGTCGGCGAGGCCCGCCCGCACCTCGAACGGGTTGCGCAGCCCCGGGTGGCCGCAGCGCACGACCGACCATCCCGCCGCGGCGAGGTAGGCGGGCAGGAACGGCAGCCCGAGCCACAGCGCCCACTGGGTGGCGTGGCGGGACTCGTGGGCGACGAGCCGGGGGCGGGCGGCGACGTCGTCGGGCCCGGCGCGGAAGAGGACGACGTTGCCCACGGTGAAGGCCCCGGCTCTCGGCAAGGGGAAGCGGTAGCCGAAGCCGAAGAGCAGGCCCTCCGGCCCGGGCACGACCCTGGTCCGGGTCGCGGCCGCGATCAGCAGCCCCAGCGGGGTCGAGAGGTTCACCGTGTTCCACGCCCGTCGCACGCGAGCGCCCCGGCTCAGTGGGGAGGCCATGCCCCCAGCCTACGGCGGCGGAGGTCCCGTGCCGCCGGGGCATCCGGGCGGCACGGGGCCTCCGAGGACGTGTTCTAGACTGGGATCCGCCCGCGATCCGTGCCGATCCGGGCTTTCCCGTGGAATCTGTTAAGTGTTGCACGCACACACTGACACGGGACAAGCCGTCCCCGAGCCGAAGAAGCCACCAGCCGATGCCTGAACTGCCACCCGAGACCGCCGCGAGCCGCGCGGTCGACCCGACCGACGAGGCCGCGGTCGCCGCCGCCGTGGAGGCGGCGCTGGCCGCCGTCGAGACCGCGAAGGACCTGGACGCGCTCAAGGAGGTGCGGCTGGCCCACGCGGGGGAGAGGTCCCCGCTCGCCCTGGCCAACCGAAGGATCGGCTCCCTGGACAAGACCCAGAAGGCCGCCGCCGGCAAGCTCGTGGGCCAGGCCCGTGGCCGGGTGAACCAGGCGGTCGCCGCGCGCACCACCGTGCTGGAGCAGGAGCGGGACGCCCGGATCCTCGTCGAGGAGGCCGTGGACGTCACCGCCGCCGGCCGGCGCCGGAGACTGGGCGGGCGCCACCCCCTGACCAACCTCATGGAGCGGATCGGCGAGACCTTCGTGGCCATGGGCTGGGAGGTTGCCGACGGCCCCGAGGTGGAGTCCGAGTGGTACAACTTCGACGCGCTCAACTTCAAGCCGGACCACCCCGCCCGGGAGCTGCAGGACACCTTCTTCGTCGACCCGCCCGAGGCGCACCTCGTGCTGCGCACGCACACCTCGCCCGTGCAGATGCGCACGCTCCTGACCCGGGACCTGCCGGTCTACGTGGTGGTGCCCGGGCGCACCTACCGCACCGACGAGCTGGACGCCACGCACACCCCGGTCTTTCACCAGGTGGAGGGCCTGGCCGTGGACGAGGGCCTGTCCATGGCCGATCTCAAGGGCACGCTGGAGCACTTCGCCCGGCAGATGTTCGGCCCCGAGGCGCGGATCCGGCTGCGCCCCAACTACTTCCCGTTCACCGAGCCCTCGGCGGAACTGGACGTCTGGCACCCGAACGCCCGGGGCGGTCCGCGGTGGATCGAGTGGGGCGGGTGCGGGATGGTCCACCCCAACGTGCTGCGCGCGGCCGGCATCGACCCGGAGGTCCACTCCGGCTTCGCCTTCGGCATGGGCATCGAGCGGACCCTGATGTTCCGCAACAACGTCCCGGACATGCACGACATGGTGGAGGGCGACATCCGTTTCAGCCAGCACTTCGGGATGGAGATCTAGAGCATGCGAGTTCCTTTGTCATGGCTGCGCGAGCACGCGCCGGTCCCCGCGGACGCGACGGCCGAGGACGTGCTGGCCACCCTCATCCGCGTCGGCTTCGAGGAGGAGGCGGTCCACCGGCCCACGGACGAGCTCAAGGGGCCCGTCGTGGTCGGCCAGGTGCTCACCAAGGAGCCGGAGACCCACTCCAACGGCAAGACCGTCAACTGGTGCACGGTCCGCGTGGTCCCCGACGGGCAGCCGCAGAGACTGACCGGCAAGGGGATCGACCCCTCCGGCGTGCAGGGCGTCATCTGCGGCGCCCACAACTTCGAGCCCGGGGACAAGGTCGTCGTCACCCTTCCGGGGGCCGTGCTGCCGGGGAACTTCCGGATCTCCGCCCGCAAGACCTACGGGCACACCTCGGCCGGGATGATCGCCTCCGTCCGGGAGCTGGGCATCGGCGAGGACCACGACGGCATCCTGGTGCTCTCGCGCCTGGGGCTGGACCCGGAGGTCGGCGCCGACGCCCTCGAGCTGCTCGGGCTGACCGACGAGGCCGCGGAGATCAACGTGACACCCGACCGCGGCTACGCGTTCTCCGTCCGCGGCGTGGCCCGCGAGTACTGCCACGCCGTGCACACCCCCTTCACCGACCCGGCCGACGCCGTGGCGGCCCGGGTGCCCGCGCCCGTGGAGGGCGGGTTCCCCGTGGCGGTCGACGACGACGCCCCCATCCACGGCAACCCGGGGTGCACGAGGTTCGTCGCGCGCACGGTGACCGGCGTCGACCCCACCGTCCCGACACCTCCGTGGCTGGCGGCGCGGCTGCGCCTGGCCGGCATCCGCTCCATCTCCCTGGCGGTGGACATCTCGAACTACGTGATGCTCGAGTTCGGCCAGCCGCTGCACTTCTACGACCTCGGCCGGCTGAGCGGGGGCATCGTGGTCCGCCGGGCCGCTCCCGGCGAGGAGCTGACCACCCTGGACGGCAGGCGGCGCGCCCTGCACGCCGAGGACCTGCTCATCACGGACGGCTCCGGGCCGATCGGCCTGGCCGGCGTGATGGGCGGGGTCGACACGGAGGTCTCGGCCGCCACCGTCGACGTCCTCGTGGAGGCGGCGCGCTTCGACGAGGTCTCCGTCGCGCGCACGGCCCGGCGGCACCGGCTCCCCTCGGAGGCGTCGAAGCGGTTCGAGAGGGGCGTCGACCCGCGGATTGCCGCGGTCGCGGCCCAGCGCGCCGTCGAGCTGCTCGTGGAGCTGGCCGGCGGGACCCCCGGGCCCGGCTCGACCGACGTGGACCGGACCACCGCCCCGGCGCCCATCGAGCTGCCGTGGGACTACCCGGGCCGCCGCGTGGGCGTGGACTACACGGCCGACCAGGTCGTCTCCGTGCTCACCGAGCTCGGAGCGCAGGTCGGGGCCACGGACGACGGCTGGCGCGTCGTGCCGCCCTCGTGGCGGCCCGACCTCGTGGCCAAGGAGGACCTCGTCGAGGAGATCGCCCGCCTGGTGGGCTACGACTCGATCCCCTCCCGCCTGCCCGTGGCGCCCCCCGGCCGCGGGTTGACCGGCGAGCAGCAGGCCCGCAAGCGCGTGGCCGACGCGCTCGCGGCCGCCGGGCTGACGGAGGTGCTCGCCTATCCGTTCGTCGCGCAGACGGACAACGAGCTCTGGGGCGCCCCGGAGCCGGGTGTTCCCGTGCCCTCCGTCAAGCTCGCCAACCCGATCAGCGAGGCCCAGGGGATGCTGCGGGTGTCCCTGCTGCCCGGGCTGGTGGACGTCCTCCGGCGCAACACCTCCCGCGGCTTCCGGGACCTCGCGCTGTTCGAGGTGGGCCGGGTCTTCCGCCCGGTCCGCGACCCCGGTTCCCCGCAGCTCCCGCCGCTGGGCGTCCGTCCCGGGCAGGGGGTGCTCGGAGAGCTGGAGGCCGGCATCCCGGACCAGCCGCGTCACCTCGCGGCCGTGCTCACCGGCCAGGACACGGACGAGGCGCCCTGGGTAGCTCCGCGGCCGTTCGACTGGCAGGACGCCCTCGACGCGGCCCGGCTGGCCGCCGAGGCCATCGGCGTGGAGCTGACGGTCCGCCAGGGGACCCACCAGGCCTTCCACCCCGGCCGCACGGCCGTGCTCTGCGCCCCCGACGGCACGCCGCTGGGCTGGGCGGGTGAGCTGCACCCGAAGCTTGTGGCCGCCCAGGACCTGCCCGAGCGCACCGTGGCGATGGAGCTGGACCTCGGCTCGCTCATCGACGCGGAGCCCGACGTGGTGCAGGCACGGCCCATCTCGGGCTACCCCGCGGCCACGCAGGACGTCGCCCTCGTCGTGGACGCCGCCGTTGCGGCCGGCGAGCTGGGCACGGCCCTGCGGGCCGGCGCCGGCGAGCTGCTCGAGGACCTCCGCGTCTTCGACGTCTACCAGGGCACGGGCATCGGAGCCGGGAAGAAGTCGGTGGCCTTCGCGCTGCGCTTCCGTGCCCCGGACCGGACCCTGACGGCCGAGGAGGCCTCCGCGGCCCGCGAGGCCGCCGTCGCGGTGGCCGCGGAGCGGCACGGCGCGGTGCTCCGCGGCTGAGGTGCGTGCCGGCCCGCCCCGTGCCGGGGCGGGCCGTACGCGGCGCACCCGCTGCGGTAACACTTGCGAATGCCCAGGGGGCGTCCGGGGAACTTCGGTACTGTGGCACCGAGCCCCGGCGGTGACCGCCGCGCCCGCTCCCACCCCCTTCCCCGACCCCGTTCCAGGAGTTCACCATGACCGAGGAGTCCACCGACCGGCCGGACTCGTTCTTCGCGTTCGACGACGAGAGCGACGACGAACGCGGTGACGGCGGGGACGAGGGCGCCCGCCGGCGCCGCTCGATCGCCTGGAAGCCGACGGCCGTGGGTCTGCTCGGGCTCGTCGTGGGCCTCGTGCTCGCGGTGAGCGCGGCCCTCGCCTGGGACGACTCCCGCAAGCTCGAGGCCTACGCGGACCGGTCCTGGGTGATCTCCGGGCAGTACCAGGACCTCACGAACGACCTGCGCACGAAGACCTACAACCCGATCTACCGCGGGGTCCTGCCCGCGGACGACGCCGTCACGGAGCAGCCCTTCGACTCGGGCCTGGCCGACCCGCGGGTGCCGGAGGCCGGCGAGGAGATCGTCTTCCGCGGCACCCAGACGGGCTCGAGGGAGGACGACTTCCACGCCGAGGCCGACGCCCTGCTCGCCGTCGAGGACGGCACGCTCCAGGTCGTGCGGACCGCGGAGGCCGGTGAGTTCGGGGAGGGCGTCACCTCCGGCACCGTCGCGTGGCAGCGGGCCAAGTCCGTGCTGCTGCTGCTCGGCGGGCTCGCCGCGGCCGGCGGCGGCATCTGGTTCGCCCGGCGGCTCTACCGCGAGCAGGACTGACCCGGCCCGGGAGCACGGCCACAAGTCACCGTCCGAGGTGGTCTGCAGGCACGCGCCCGCGATGCCGGCGCGCACACGGGTGCAGACGTCTGCCGTGTCCGTCCTCCAGTGCACGAGTCGTCACCGGCGTCAGTGGGCCCGTGCGCGATGTGGCCCCGGTGTGGCGCAGCCGGCGGGACTGCCGGCGACGTGGGAGAGTGCCCCGATCACGGAAGTGCGTGCGCGTGCAGGACGAGCAGGGCGGCGCTGTTCACGGTACGGTTCCGCCAACGGAAGCCGTTCGGGGTAAGCCATGCACCAACAGGGCCACCGCGCTGAGCAGTGACACCGCGGCGGTGAGGACCAGCAGGCCCCCCAGCCCCAGGCCGGGGATCACCGCACCGGCCAGGGCGGGGGCCGCGACCGACGTGAAGGCCCCCACGACCAGGCAGCCGGTGAACGCCGCGCCGGCCCGGGCGGGAACCAGCTCGGCGGTCCAGACCGCGAGCACCGCCGATCCTGTCATGTACCCCGCCCCGAAGATGCATGCTGAGACCATCGTCGCGGTCAGGGAGTCGCTGGCCAGCCCGAGCAGCGCCAGCGCCGCGCCGACCGTTCCGAGGCACAGCGCGGCGACCCGTGCGCTGCCCACTCGCTGCGCGAGGGTCCCGGTGGCCACAGCCACCATGCCGGTGAGGCCGATGGCGGTGTAGAGCGCCGGGACGGCTGCCGCCGGGAGGGTGCCGCGGTCGAGGACGTCCGCGGCGTAGGTGAAGTAGATGACGACCACCGCGAAGTAGACGATGGAGTAGGCGGCCGGGACCCGCAGCGCTGCCGTCAGCGAGGCGGCACCGCGCCGTCCGCCCGGGCGTGGGGCCGGACCGGTTCGCGGCACCAGGCGGAGGTTCACGACCGCGGCGGCCACAGCGGCCAGGGCGATGCCGGCCCAGACCAGGCGCCAGGAACCCAGTGCCGCGAGGACGGCCAGGCCGCCCAGGAGCAGCAGTCCGCCGCTGGTGCCGGTCGTGATGATCGCCAACGCTCTGGGCTGCTGCCGCAAGGGCACCGCACGGGTCACGATGTCGGAGTAGGGCGCCCAGACCCAGCCGCCGGCGCTGCCGGCCAGGACGACACCGACGGCGAGCAGCCCGGGGGACTGCGCGAGGGTCACCATCACCGCCCCCAGAACGCCGCAGGCCCCGCCCACGGTCGTGGGCGCGCGCGAACCGTGCCGAGCGGCGAGTGGGCCTGCGAGCAGCAGGCCGGCGAGGTAGCCCGCGAACGTTGCGCTCGCGACCAGGCCGAGGACCAGCTCGGAGAGTCCCAGGTCTTCCCGGATGCCGGGCAGCGTCAGGCCGTAGGCATAGCGGGCCATGCCGAAGGCGACCCCGACCACCGCCGCTCCCGCCAGGCCGATCCGGCTGCCGGTGGAGAGTGTCATGAATGTCCCTTCGTTGCGCGGCGTTCCCTGGATCCGCCGCGGGCCCCACCGACATCGGCGTCACGGTCCGCCGAGCCTGACTGCTCGTCGGGGTGCAGTTCCGTCCGGAGGGTCACGGCGGACCGGGGCGGGAGGGGGCCCGTATCCGCGGCGCGCCGACCCGTGGGTCGCCGCGGTCGACGCCATGCCGCTGAGCGCCAGAGCTCGCATTGCACCCTCCTGGAACCATCACCAGAACGATCGTTACACTACACCACAACGGGAGTTCTGAACCGGTGGTCCCTACAATGAAGTGGTGACCATTGCCCAGCGAACTCCCGCGCGCACCCGGCTGCTCCGGGCAGCCGATGACGTGCTCTTCGACCATGGCATCCGAGCCACACCCGTGGATGAGCTGCTGCGCCGGGCGGAGGTCTCCGCGGCCACCTTGTACACGCACTTCGGCAGCAAGGACGCCCTGGTTGCCGAGGCGCTGCGGGTCCGGCTGGCGGACTGGCGGGCGGTCTGGGACCAGCACGTCGTCGCGGCCGGCGACGACATGGAGCGGCTGCTCGCGGTGTTCGACGCCCTGGCATCCTACCGGGGTGACCGGAACCACCCGTCACGCTGGTGCGCCTTCCTGGCAGCCGCCACCGAACTTCCCGAGGCCGCGCCGGAGATCAGCGATGTCCTGGACGGGGACACCGCCCTGCTCACCGAGCGGCTCCTGCACCTGTCCCGTCCTCTCGCCGGGGCGCGCGCCCAGGACCTGGCCGACGAGGTCCTCCTGGCCTACAGCGGTACCCTGGCCGCGTTCCTCCGAGGTTGCCCCCGGTCGCCGATCGACGTCGGCCGTCGGCTGGCCCGCTCAGCAGCTCAAGCCCACATGCGTGACTGAACTCTTCACCTGCGGCACGCAGCGCCGGACAGTCCCTTCTCATGCAATGGAGGTGGAGTGGGGACCGGCCGTGCCGCGGCGTATCGGTTTTCGATCTCCACCAGCACCAGGACTGTGCTGCCCAGGGCTGCACACACGAGCTGTTCCCTCGGACCGATCGGAGTGAGGCCCGAGTCCGCGGCGCAGACGGGCCAGGTGGTGACCGCAAGATGCAACAAGAACGCCAGCTGGGTCGCCTTCCGTGAGCAGCCGGTTGCCGACAACGGGATCTGGAATGCCGATCGGTGCAAGGCCCGGGCGTTGAGGACACGGATATAGCCGGCGACCACCAGCGGTGGACCCCAGCCTCTACGGGCCCTACCTGGAGGCCATCGAGGAGTAGGCGGAGAAGTCCGCCGTGTCCGCCGTGGCCTCGCCCGGGAAAAGGGAATCGAGGCCGTTGCGGTCGTAGAGCGCCGGGACGCCGCGGGGGTACTGGTCGACGAGTCCGAGAGGGCCGCGGCCATGGTGCTGTGCCGCCGCGGGGTCCGCGGGCGTGTGGGTTCGGTCTCGGCTGCCGCGGCTACGGCGGGTTCCGGGGCCTGCTCATGGGCTCTGTCTCACAGGCCATGCCCAACGAGGGCGAGAGCCGCCCGGTGATCGTGCCGACTCGCCGGAAAGAATGATCCGCGCCCCACCGTGTGCGCTGGACGGGAGTTAGGCGCCGTCGGCACGATGGCAGGGCCAGGACAGGCAACGCGGGTCGGTTCTTCGTGTTGTGCCCGGAGACACGGCTGTGGTGCGCGTCTTCAGGTGTTGCGCCGACCGATGGCCTGCCGGCCGAACCCTGCCGGCCGAACCCTGCCGGCCGAACCCTGCCTGCGTCACCGCCGCATGTGGTGGACGCCGCACACCACACAGATGATGACGGTCGCTGCGGACGCCTACGGCTTCCACGCAAGGTTCTCGATGGTGAGATTGCCGCTGCTCCTGATCAGGAGGTGGATGAGAGCACCGGGCCGTGGATCGGCGGATCACCGTGGTCGTCGCTGCAGGGACCGCAGGTTCAGCGGGGTTCGACGGTGCCCATCATGCCTTTGTCCTCGTGGTCGAGGATGAGTCAGTGGTAGACGGTGCGCCCGGGGAAGTCCTCGACGGTGATGAGGACCTCCACGTGCCCGACGGCCGGGACGCTGACGACGTCCTGCCACCTCGACCGGGAGACGTCACGGTCACCGTCTTCGACGATCTGCGCGGGCCATACGTGCAGGTGCACGGGGTGGTCCGTGGGGCTGGAGTTCCTCAGGGTCCATTCCTCCACGGTCCCGGCCGCCGCCGGGAAGTCGGTGCGGTCGGGGTCGAACTCCCGGGCGTTGACGGCGAAGTCCATCATGGCGCCCTCCCCGCTGCCTGCACAGCCTGTCATGGGGCCGTCACCGGCCATGCTCCTGCCCATCATCCCGTCCATGCCGCCGCGATCCACCGGTGCGGCGACCAGCGTTGAGGAGCGCTCGGTGGTCTCGACGAGCAACTCGATCCGGTTGCCGGGGGCGATGACCACTTCGGTGATCTCCTCGGGGACCGGCAGGCGCCCGACGTCGCGGCTGGTCGACACCCGAGGTTCGAGGAGATCGTCACCCACGATGGAGCCGGGACCGTCGCTGGCGGTCCACCACAGCCCGGCGCCGCCGAGGTCCGTAGCACCGGCTCAGGCCGTGTCCGATGCCGGCAGCTGACGGGGGGTCCATCGGGCTCACCGGCTGTCCTCCTCCGAAGCTCTCAAGCGTTCCCGATACTCCTCGGTGCTGAGCTCCCCGCCGACGTAGCGCTCCTCGAGAAACACCCGCCCACGGCCAGCACCCCTGGCCGGCCCCCAACCAGCACGTCCGCCCGCACGAGCACCAGTAGCCCGAAGTCCCCCATCGATCCGGTACGGCCATCGTTCATCACGAACGTTCTCCTCGTCCCTCGTCGTGCGTGGTCGGCCCGGCCTCGTGTGCTGTCGCCCCCGGGGGGTCAACGGCCCCAGCAGGTGGGGCGACTTACCGTTGCCCTCCTGCGGAGATCCGGACGACGGCAGCGGAGGGCCTGGCCGTGCGAGCTGCGGCGGTGGCCGCCCAGATCAGGACGAACAAGGCGATCACGGTGACGCCAAGGAAGTTCAGGTCCACGGCGGTGACCACCTGAAGGACCCCACCGGAGGGCTGGAGCACGTCGGCAGTCACGGAGAGCAAGCCGGTTCCGCCGATGAGGAAGGCAATGAAGACGGAGACTCCGGTGACGAGGAGGTTGTAGTCGAGGGTGCGGCGGGCATCGCCTGCGGCCCGGCTGTAGATTCGGGCCATCATCAGCCCGTCGGCGCTGTCGAAGGCGGTCATCCCGGCGGTGAACAGGACCGGCAGCACCATGGCGGCGTACCAAGGCAGCCCCGGGGCCAGGGCCCCGGCCAGCACGAACAGGCTGATGGAGGCCGCGGTGTCCAGACCCAGCCCGAAGAGGAACCCGACCGGGTACATCTTCACCGGACGATCCACCGTGCGGGTGAGCGGGTGCAGTGCCCGGTGCAGCACCCCGCGCCGATCCAGGTGGGTGTGCAGCTGGGCCTCATCGACCGGGGCGTCGTCCGTGGTGCGGCGCAACCGGTGCAGGGACCGCAGGGCCGGCAGGTTCAGGATCCCGGTGGCGAGCAGGAACAGCCCCGAGACGGTTCCGCCCCAGATCCCGGCGGCATGGCGCAAGGTGGAGTCCTCGTCGGCCAGGCCCCTGGCGAAAGTCTCCACCCCGAGTGCCAGCAGGGCCACGGAGACCACGACCACGGAGGAGTGGCCCAGGGCGAACCAGAACCCGGTGGTCACGGTCGGGCGTCCCCGTGTGAGGAACTGGCGGGTGGCGTTGTCGATCGCCGCGATGTGGTCGGCGTCGAAGGCGTGGCGGACCCCGAGGGCGTAGGCGCCCACAGCCAGCCCCAGAAGCACCGCCGGGTTGGCCCCGGCGCCGGCCTGGGCCGGCAGCAGCCAGGCGAACAGGGCTCCCCACCCGGCCAGGTGCAGGGCCGCGACGGTGGCCCCCATGCCGGTCAGGCTGCGGTTCACGTCCCGGGTGCGGGACGGTGCGGTGCGGGTTTCCATGCGGGCCTCTCCTGGGTGTGCGGGATGCGGCGATGTGCGTTGCCGGTGCGGGTGTGGCCCGGGGGCGAGCATCAGGTTCTCCTGCCCGCCCCCGGACCTCGTCGGACGGTGCCCGGGCGTGCTCAGCGGGCCATGGGCAGGCCGGCGTCGGTGATCTCGTCGAACATCGCGTCGATGTGCACAGGGTCCTTGCCGGCACGCTCGAGCAGGGACGCGGCCACTCCGGAGCGGTAGCCGGAACCGCAGTGCACCCACAGCCGCCCGGCGGGGACCTCGTCCATGCGGGTGATCAGCTCGTGCAACGGGATGTTGACCGCCCCGTCGATGTGGGAGTCCTCGTACTCCTCCACCCGGCGCACGTCCAGGATCATCTCCTGGACCGGGCGGTCGGAGAGCACCTCGGCCCAGCCCACCCTGGGGTAGGAGGACACGACTGCCCCCGGGGCGAGCTCGGCGGGGTTCTCGCCCAGGGCGGCGTCGGGGCCGTCGATGCCGATCCGGGAGAGGTCCCGGATCGCGTTCTCCACGTCCCCGCGGGAGCCCACCAGGGTCAGCTTCCGGTCGTAGGGGAAGAGCCAGCCCAGGAAGGTGGTGAAGCTGCCCCCGTCGCCGTACTCGAAGCTGATGGTGCCCTTCAGGTGCTCGGCGGAATAGGCCACGCGGTGGCGCAGGTCCACCACCCATTCCCCGGCCCCCAGGCGCGCCTTCAACTCGGCGGGGTCCAGAGAGTCGGGGACCTCCAGGTTCGGCTCGGTGGGGCCGGCCGCGTTGGCCGGACCCATGTGCACGTAGTAGTTCGGGTAGGCGGTGAGGTTGGCGATCAGCTCGGCGACGAAGCGCTCCTCGTCGCCCTCGGTGTAGACATGGTTGGTGGCCAGCTGCTCACCCAGGGTGGACTCTTCCGCCCCGGTGGCCGGGCCGGAGGAGCAGAAGGACCCGAACCCGTGGGTCGGGTACAGGGCCGCCTGCTCCTTCGCCTCCTGGGCCAGGCGCCGGGCCGAGGCCCACTGGTCGTGGGTCAGTCCGACCGTGTGCTCGGCACCGAGCAGGTCGGTGCGGCCCACGGAGCCGTACAGGACGCTGCCGCCCGAGAACACGGCCTGCTGACCGTCGTGCTCCACGACGAAGGAGAGGTGGTGGTGGGTGTGCCCGGGGGTGGCCACGGCTTTCACCGAGAGCTCTCCGACCTGCACGGTCTGCCCGTCGGCGATCGGGGTGCGCTCGAAGGAGACGTCGTCGGCGGCGTTGACCAGGTAGGCGGCCTCGTGCTTCTGGGCCAGAACGAGTCCACCGGTGATGTAGTCGTTGTGGATGTGGGTCTCGGCCACGTGCGTGAGCTTCACCCGGGCCTGAGCGAGCAGGGTCTCCACACGGTCGATGTCGCGCTGGGTGTCGATGACCAGGGCCACCTGCCCGTCGTGGACGAGGTAGCTGCGGTCCCCGAGCTGGGGGGTGTCGATGACGGTGACGTCCATGGTTCTTCCTCCTGTGGTGGTGGGTGGTGCGTTCTGCGCACCACCCGGTTCGGGTCGCTGTGGTGCGGGGTATCGGTGAATGCGGGTCCGGAGCGGGCGGTCAGCGCTGTGCGGTGGCCCGGTGCTGAGCGGTCCGGACGTGGACGGTGGTCATGGGGACCTCCTCGGTCGGTGATCGGGACATCGGGCAGTAGCGGAGGGTGTGGGAAGCGCGGTGCGGATCAGGCCGTGAGGGGTGTGCGCAGCGGGCACTTCGGGACGGCGAACCAGCAGATCGCGGCGGCCAGGGCCGCGGCTGCGGCGGTGACCCCGACGGCGCTCCCGGCCGCACCGGGCACCTCCTGGACGAGGACGAACACGCCCATCGCCAGCACGAAGACCCCGAAGCCCTGGCGCAGGGCGGCCTCGGGGATCCGTCCGGCCAGCCGCGCCCCGGCCATCGAGCCGGCGATGGCGGCCAGAGTGACTCCGCCGACCAGGGCCCAGTCCAGGGAGACCGTGGTGAGGTAGCCGGCCAGCCCGGCGAAGGACTTCATGGCGATGACCACCAGGGAAGTGCCCACCGCCACGGGCATCGACAGCCCGCCCAGCAGCGCCAGGGCCGGGACGACGAGGAAGCCGCCGCCGGCCCCCACCAGGCCGGTGACCAGGCCCACGACCAGGCCCTCGGCGACGACCTTCAGGACTGGCAGCTCCCCGTCGTGGGCCTCGGCGGTGCCGTTCCTGCGGCCGCGGATCATGGCCAGGGAGGTGGCGACCATCATCAGGGCGAAGGCGATCATCAGCACGGTGCCGGGGATGTGTCCCCCGGCCAGGCCTCCGGCGAAGGCCCCGGCCATGCCGGCGGCGCCGAAGACGAGCCCGGTGCGCCACTTCACGCGCCGGTGGCTGGCGTGGTTGACGGCGCTGACGGCAGAGGTCACTCCGACGACGAACAGGGAGGCGGCGATGGCCTCCTTCGGATCCAGGCCGGCCACGTAGGTGAGGATCGGGACGGTGAGGATGGACCCGCCCCCGCCCAGCAGGCCCAGGGAGAGTCCGATCACCACGGACAGCAGCAGGGTCAGGGTGAGCGCGAGGGTCATGAGGATGTCCTTGTCCTTGTGGGTCCGTGCCGGCGGGGTGTGCCGGGGCCGGCGCGGATGCCGGCCCCTGGCCGGCATCCTCAGGCGGCGGGGACGGGGATCCGGTCGATGGCCGCGGTGGCGGTGGGCTCGGCGGCGGTCCTGTTCCAGGGCATGGCGGCCAGGGCCTTGCCCATGGCACAGGTGTTGGAGGCGGCCGAGAAGGTCAGCCCGGTGCCGATGACCCCGGCCAGGGTGCGCAGCTTCGGGGAGACGAACCGGCCCCCGACCAGTCCGGTCAGCACCAGGGAGCCGGCGACCATGCGCACCTGGCGCTCCAGGTCCCACCGCTGGGCCCCGCGCACGACGTCGCCGCCGGCGTCGGCGAAGCCCGGTGCTCCGCCGGTGAGCACGTGGGCGGTGCCGATGCCGGCCCCGGCCAGCTTCTGGCGGGCCTGCTCGGCGCGGACCCCGGACTGGCAGACCAGCACCACCCGCTCACCGAGGCGGGCGGCCAGCTCGGCGGTGTGCTCGGCGAGCAGGGGCAAGGGCACGTTGTAGGAGCCGCGGATGTGCAGGGATTCGAACTCGGCGCCGGAGCGGACGTCGATGATCACCAGGTCCTCGTGCTGGGCCATCCACCGGCGCAGGGTCTGCGGGTCGAGGGTGGTCACGGTGGCGGTGGTGGAAGTCATGGGGGTCCTTTCGGAAGAACTCACAGGAGCGGGGGTGTGCATCCAGTATTACCGATACCCTCCAGGGTATGCAAGACACCCCTGGGGGTATAGACTGGTGGCTAGCCCCGAACTCTTGTCAGGAGAACCCCGTGCAGCTGGACACCACCGAACTGACCCCCACAATCAACCGCCTCAAGCGCGCCCAAGGACAGCTGGGTGCGGTGGTGCGGATGCTTGAGGGGGGTCGGGACTGCAAGGACGTCGTCACCCAGCTCTCGGCGGTGTCCAAGGCCCTGGACCGCGCCGGGTTCGCCATCATCGCCAGCGGCCTCGAGCAGTGCCTGACCAATCCGGAGGAGACCCTGGACAAGAAGGACCTGGAGAAGCTGTTCCTGTCCCTGGCGTGACCCCGAGAACCTGACAGTCTGACATCCGGAAGCCTCAACGCCGTCGAAGAACCGTCGAAGGAGCCGACCATGACCTACACCCACACCCTCACCGTCCCCCTGCCCTACGAGCAGGCCGTGCAACGGACCCGTGAAGCCCTGGCCGAGCAGGGCTTCGGCATCCTCACCGAGATCGACGTCAAGGCCACCCTCACCACCAAGCTGGGCGAAGAGGCCGGTCAAGCCGTCGGCGACTACATCATCCTGGGTGCCTGCAACCCCGGCCTGGCCGGCAAGGCCCTGGCCGCCGAGCCGCAGCTCGGTGCCCTCCTGCCCTGCAATGTCGTGGTCCGGCGCGGCAACGACGACGAGCACACCACCGTGGAGACCATCGACCCGCAGACCATGGTCCAGCTCAGCGGCAACCCCGAAGTGCGCGAGGTCGCCGACGACGCCGACACGCGGCTGCGCGCAGCGCTGACCACGCTCGGCGAAGCCGGCCCCGCGGCGGGCTGAGCGCTCTTCCACGGCGGCCGACTCACAGCACCGCCGACCACAGGGGCGCCCCACCACCGGNGGGGCGCCGAACCGGTCAGGGCAGCGCCGGCAGCTCGGGTCGCATCAGCCAGGCGTCCAGCAGGCCGTCGAGCTCGCGCCACCGCTGCTCGGGCACCACCTCCCGAAGGTGGGCCCGGAACTGCGCGGTGCTGACCCACCCGTCCCGGTGGGCCGCCACCCAGCTGCGCAGCAGCACGCGGAAGGCGTCGTCGCCCACGGCCTCGCGCAGGGCGTGGACGGTGAGGGCCCCCCGGACGTAGACCACGTCGTCGAAGAGCCGCACCCGGCCCGGGTCGCCGATCACGAGGTCCTGGCGCATCTTGGACAGGGTCTTGTGGGCCTTCTCCGCGTGCCACCGTGCCGGCCGGTCGCCGGAGGCCTCCGACCAGATCCACTCGGCGTAGGACGCGAAGCCCTCGTTGAGCCAGATGTCCTGCCAGGACGCCAGGACCAGGCTGTTGCCGAACCACTGGTGGGCCAGCTCGTGGGCCACGAGCCGCTGCTCGTCCCAGTCGGTGCCCAGCTCGTTCTTGCCGAACACGGAGCACGCGAAGCACTCGAAGGGCTCGTCGAGCGTCTCGTCGACCACCACCACGGTGTAGCTGGGGAAGGGATAGGGCCCGAACCAGTCGGTGAACACGTCGATCATCCGGGCCTGGTCGGCGAAGGTCTTCTCGGCCTTCTTCCGCCGCTTCTTCGAGCACACGAGGTACTGGGGCACGCGCGAGCCGCCCAGCTCGGTGCGCCCGTAGGGTCCGATCAGCACGGTGGCCAGGTAGGCCGGCAGCGGCACCCGGGACGCGTAGACCCAGTGGCGCTCGCCGTCTCGCTCCACGACCGACTCCAGCTCCCCGTGGACGACGACCTCGTAGTCGGCGTCGGCGTGCACCGTGACGCGGTACGTCGCCCGGTGGGAGGGGTGGTCCACGCACGGGAACCAGGTGGAGGCCCCGGTCGGCTGGCCGGCCACGAGCACGCCGTCGTCGAGCTCGGTCCAGCCGATCTCCCCCCACGGACCGTCCACGGACTCGGGCCAGCCCTCGTAGGAGAGGGTGAGGGTGAAGGCCTCGCCGGCGGCCACGACCCGTGGCAGCACCAGGACGAGGCGGCTGCCGCTGTGGTGGACGCCGACCTTGCGAGCGCCCAGGAGCCCCCCGAGCCCCCCGCCGCCGAACCGCGCCTCCGTCACGGCCAGCTCGGTGAGGTCCAGCTCCACCCGGTCGGTGCCGCGCAGGGCCCGGCACGTGAGGATGGCCCGGCCCTCGAGGCCGTTGTCCTCGACGTCGTAGTCGAGGTCCAGGTCGTAGTGCTCCACGGTGACCGCGCAGCACCCGACGCCGGGTGTGTAGGGATCGGGGTCGCCGTCCGCTCCGAGGTGCCGGTGCGCGGCGCTCACCGGACCGCCCGAGGAACCCTTCGTCGAAGCGCTCACGGGACCAGGAGGAGCTTGCCCTGGGCGGTGCGGGCCTCGAGGACCTCGTGCGCGCGCCGTGCCTCGGCCAGGGGGAAGGTCTCGGCGACGCGGATGCGCAGCGACCCGTCGAGCACCGCGTCGAACAGCTCCCCGGCCCGCCGGCTGCGCTCCTCCTCGTTCAGGAGGTAGTCGTTGAGCGTGGGCCGGGTGACGTACAGCGACCCGTGCTTGGCCAGGCCCTGCAGGTCGAACGGCGGGACCTGTCCGGACGAGCCGCCGAAGAGCACGAGCGTGCCCCGGGTGCGCAGTGCCTTCAGGGACTCGTCGAAGGTGTCCTTGCCCACGGAGTCGTAGACGACGTCGGCCCCGCGGCCGCCCGTGAGCTCCCGGACGCTCGCGGCGAAGCCCTCGTAGCCCACCAGGGCGACGTCGGCGCCGAGCGAGCGGGCCGTCTCGGCCTTCTCGGGGGAGCCCACCAGGGCGACGACCGTGGCCCCGCGCGACTTCAGCAGCTGCACGGCGAGGCCTCCGACCCCGCCCGCTCCCGCGGTGATGACGGCGACGTCGCCCTCCCGGACCGGATACGTCGAGCGCACCAGGTAGTGGGCGGTGAGACCCTGCAGGGGAACGGCCGCGGCGACCTCGTCGGAGACGCCGTCGGGCACGCGCAGCGCCTTGTCGTCGTCGACGAGGAACGCGTCGGCGTAGGTCCGGGAGGCCTGCGACGTCGTGACCCGGTCGCCCGGGGCGAAGCTCCGCACCTCGGCGCCCACGGCCCGCACCACGCCCATCCCCTCGGAGCCGGGAGTGAAGGGGTGCTCCACGGGATAGACGCCCTCGCGCTGGTAGACCTCGATGAAGTTCACCCCCGTGGCGCGCGTCTCCACGAGCAGCTGGTGCGGACCGGGCTCGAGGTCGGGACGCTCGCCGAGGGTGAGCACCTCCGGGCCTCCGGCCTGCTCGACCATGACGCAGCGGACCATGACGGATACCTCCTGGGATCGGGGACACGACTGCTGCCATCGTAGGCACGGACCGTACCGTTCCCCCTCCCGGGACGGGCCCAGCGGGGGTAGCGTGAGCACAAGTGGGGGCACGGGAACGGGCCGTCACGGTCGATGTTTGCGCTCGGGAAGCGTAGATTTCGGAACAGGGCCGTCCGGGGGGACGGCCGGGGCCGGGGGCGAGCCCGCAGGGGGGTGCCGTGGCGTGCCGCCACGGATCAGCACGTTCGACGCCGGCCGCGGGCCGCTCTCCGTCACGGTGCATAATTATTGAAGACTCTGCATAACTTTGAGTTAGAGTGGGTGGCATGACGTTCAGCGCAGCAGTGTCGGGAGCCTCGGGGTACGCCGGGGGCGAGGTCCTCCGCATCCTCGCGGGGCACCCGGAGATCGAGATCGGGGCCGTGGCCGCCCATTCCAACGCGGGCCAGCGGCTGGGGGAGCTGCAGCCGCACCTGCACTCCCTCTCGGACCGCGTGCTCGTGGAGACCACGGTCGAGGCCCTCGACGACCACGACGTCGTCTTCCTGGCCCTGCCCCACGGCGCCTCCGGGGAGATCGCGGCACAGCTCCCGCCGGAGACCGTGGTGATCGACGCCGGGGCCGACCACCGGCTGGACTCCGCGGAGGACTGGGACCAGTTCTACGGCTCCCCGCACGCCGGGACCTGGCCCTACGGGCTGCCCGAGCTGATCGTGGACCCGGACGGCACCCGACAGCGTGACCAGCTCCGGGGCGCGACCCGCATCGCGGTGCCCGGCTGCTACCCGACCAGCGCCCTGCTCGCCCTCGGCCCCGGTTTCGCCGCCGGGCTGCTCGAGCCCGAGGACGTGGTGATCGTGGCGGCCTCGGGGACCTCCGGGGCGGGCAGGGCCGTGAAGCCGCACCTGCTCGGCTCGGAGGTGATGGGCTCGATGTCCCCGTACGGCGTCGGCGGCGCGCACCGCCACACCCCGGAGATCGAGCAGGGCCTGTCGAAGGCCGCGGGGGAGTCCGTGCGGATCTCGTTCACCCCGACGCTCGCGCCCATGCCCCGGGGCATCCTCACGACCGCGACCGCGCGGGTCGCCGAGGGCGTGACGGCCGGGCAGGTCCGCGAGGCCTGGGAGGAGGCCTACGTGGCCGAGCAGTTCGTCACCGTCCTGCCCGATGGCCGGTGGCCGGCGACGAAGTCCGTGGCCGGCTCCAACCACGTCCAGCTCCAGCTGGCGCTCGACACCCGCTCGGGGCGGGTCGTCGTGACCTGCGTCGTCGACAACCTCGTGAAGGGCACCGCCGGCGGTGCCGTCCAGTCCATGAACCTCGCCCTCGGCATGCCGGAGGACACCGGCCTGAACCTCCAAGGAGTCGCACCGTGAGAACGTACCCGTCCCAGCAGCCCGCCGGCGCCCTCCAGGTAGACGCCACCCGCGGGGTGACCGCCGCGCACGGCTTCCGTGCCGCCGGCACCGCCGCCGGGTTCAAGGACTCCGGCGGACCCGACCTCGCGCTCGTCGTCAACGACGGCCCGCAGCACCACGTCGGCGCCGTCTACACGACCAACCGGATCACCGCCGCGCCGATCCAGTGGTCGAAGGCCGCGACCGCCGACGGCAGGGCAGCGGCCGTGGTCCTCAACTCCGGCGGGGCCAATGCGTGCACGGGACCCCAGGGCTTCCAGGCCGCCCACCGCACGGCGGAGCTCGTCGGCGAGGCGCTCGGCGTGGGCGGGGGCGACATCGTGGTCTGCTCCACCGGCCTGATCGGCATCCAGCTGCCCATGGACGTCATGGAGCGGGGCCTGCCCGCGGTCGTCGAGGCCCTGGACGGCGACGACGACGCCGGCACGGCCGCGGCCCGGGCCATCATGACGACCGACTCGGTCTCCAAGCAGGCCTCCTACGTCCGCGACGGGTGGACGGTCGGCGGCATGGCCAAGGGCGCGGGCATGCTCGCCCCCGGACTCGCCACGATGCTGGTCGTCCTCACGACCGACGCCGAACTCTCCTCGGACGCCCTGCAGTGGGCCCTCGAGGACGCCGTGAAGGTCACGTTCAACCGCACCGACTCGGACGGCTGCATGTCGACCAACGACACCGTGGTGCTCCTCGGCTCGGGCGCCTCGGGGATCACCCCGGACGAGTTCGAGTTCAGCCAGGCCGTCACGGCCGTGTGCCACTCCCTGGCCCAGCAGCTCATCACGGACGCCGAGGGCGCCTCCCACGACATCGAGATCACCACCGTCAACGCGGTGACCGAGCAGCAGGCGGAGGACGTGAGCCGCGCCGTCGCCCGCTCCAACCTGTTCAAGGCCGCCATCTACGGCAACGACCCCAACTGGGGGCGCGTGCTCTCGGCCGTGGGCACCACCGACGCCGCGTTCGACCCCGACCGCATCGACGTCTCGATCAACGGCGTCACGGTCTGCCGCAACGGCGGGATCGGCGACCCCCGCGAGGGCGTGGACCTCGCCGGCGACCGGAAGGTCACCGTCCTGATCGACCTGAGGGCCGGCGACGCCGACGCGACCGTGTGGACCAACGACCTCACGCACGACTACGTCGAGGAGAACAGCGCCTACTCCAGCTGAGACCCGTCCGACACCCACCGCACCCCGGCGCAGGAGAACCATGCCGCACCCCAGTGACCCGACCCGCTACGAGAACGCCCAGCTGAAGGCGGGCACCCTGATGGAGGCCCTGCCCTGGATCCAGCGCTACGCCGGTTCCGTGATGGTCTTCAAGTACGGCGGCAACGCCATGGTCTCCGAGCCGCTGCGGCGCGCCTTCGCGCAGGACATGGTGTTCCTGCGCCACGTCGGTGTGAAGCCCGTGGTCGTGCACGGCGGCGGGCCCCAGATCACCCGGATGCTCGAACGGCTCGGCATCGAGTCGGAGTTCCGCGGCGGGCTGCGCGTGACCTCGCGGGAGGCGGTCGACGCCATCCGCATGGTGCTCACCGGGCAGGTCCAGCGCGAGCTCGTCTCCCTGCTCAACGCGACGGGACCGTACGCGGTGGGCCTGTCCGGGGAGGACGCGTCCCTGTTCAGCGCCGTACGCCGGGGGACCGTCGTCGACGGCGCCGAGGTGGACCTCGGCCACGTGGGGGAGGTGGTCGGGGTCAACGCCGAGCCCGTCACCCAGCTGCTCGACGCCGGGCGGATCCCCGTGATCTCCTCCGTGGCCCCCGAGGTCGACGACGAGGGCCGCCCCACGGGCGAGATCCTCAACGTCAACGCGGACACCGCCGCCGCGGCGGTGGCCGTGGCCCTGCGGGCCGAGAAGTTCGTGGCCCTCACCGACGTCGAGGGCCTCTACGCGAAATGGCCGGACAAGGACTCGCTGATCGCCTCGCTCACCGTCTCCGAGCTGCGCGCGATGCTCCCGGGCCTGCAGGCCGGCATGATCCCGAAGATGGAGGCGGCCCTGCGGGCCGTGGAGGGCGGGACGCGCCGGGCGTCCGTCGTGGACGGGCGCAGCCCGCACACGTGCCTGCTCGAGATCTTCACCGACACCGGCATCGGAACCCAGCTCGTCCCCGACCACGGAGCCACGCCATGACCGCCGCCCAGCACGCCACCTCCCGGTACTCCGCCCAGACCGCGCTGCTCGGGGAGTACGCCGACTCGCTGCTCGGCGTCTTCGGCGCGCCCTCGCTCGTGCTGACCCACGGCCGGGGAGCGGTGGTCACCGACGCCGACGGCAACGACTACCTCGACCTGCTCGCGGGCATCGCCGTGAACTCCCTGGGCCACGCCCACCCCCGGTGGGTGGAGATCGTCTCCCGGCAGCTCGCCACGCTCGGGCACGTCTCCAACTTCTTCACCTCGCCCCAGCAGATCGCCCTGGCGGGGAAGCTCCTCGCCCTCGCGGGAGCGCCCGCCGGGTCCCACGTGTTCTTCGCCAACTCCGGGGCCGAGGCCAACGAGGCCGCGTTCAAGCTCGCCCGCCGCCACGGCCACGAGCACCCGGGCCCGGACGGGGGGCCGCGCGGCACGGTCCTGGCCCTCGAGTCGGCCTTCCACGGGAGGACCATGGGCGCGCTGGCCCTGACGGCCAAGGAGGCGTACCGGGCACCCTTCGAGCCCCTGCCCGGAGGGGTCCGGCACATCCCCGCCACGGTCGAGGCGCTCGAGGAGCACCTCGACGGGACGGTCGCCGCCCTGATCGTCGAGCCCGTCCAGGGCGAGGCCGGCGTGCGCGAGCTGCCCGAGGGATACCTCCGGCGCGCCCGCGAGCTGACCCGGCAGCACGGGGCGCTGCTGATCGTGGACGAGGTGCAGACCGGCGTGGGCCGCACCGGCCGGTGGTTCGCCTCCGCCGCCGAGCTGACCGGCGACGACCTGCCGGACGCCATCACCCTGGCCAAGGGGCTCGGCGGCGGCTTCCCCATCGGGGCGATGCTCACCATCGGCGCCGAGGTCTCCGGGCTGCTCGGAGCCGGCCAGCACGGCACCACGTTCGGCGGCAACCCGCCGGCCACCGCGGCCGGTCTCGCGACCGTGACGGTCATCGAGGAGGACGGCCTCCTGGAGAACGTCATGACCGTGGGCGCCGTGCTGGGCGACGGGCTGCGGGCCGTGCCCGGGATCGGCGCGGTGCGCCGGCACGGCCTGCTCATCGGCGCGGACCTCGACATCCCGGAGGGGGCCTCGAGCCCGTTCGGCCCCGCCGTCGTCGACGCCGCCCGCCGGGCCGGCTTCATCGTCAACGCCACCGGCCCGGGCACCATGCGCCTCGCCCCGCCCCTGATCCTCACCGAGGAGCAGGCACGAACCTTCCTCGACGCCCTGCCCGGAATCCTGGGCGACGCCACCGCCGCCGTCTCGGCCCCCGCCGCGACGCCGGCCGAGACCCCCCCGAAAGAAGCATGAACCCGTCCACGACCCCCCGCCACTTCCTCGTCGACACGGACCTCTCGCAGCATGAGCAGGCCGAGGTCCTCGACCTCGCCGCCGCGCTGAAGGCCGACCGCTGGGCGCACCGCCCGTACGCCGGTCCGCAGACGGTCGCGGTGGTCTTCGACAAGACCTCGACGCGCACCCGCGTGTCCTTCTCCGCCGGGATCGCCGACCTCGGCGGCCACCCCCTCGTCGTCAACCCGGGGGAGTCCCAGCTGGGGAAGGAGAGCATCGCCGACACCACCCGGGTGTTCTCCCGGATGGTCGCCACGATCGTGTGGCGCACCTACGCCCAGTCCGGCCTCGAGGAGATGGCCGCGGTCTCGGAGGTGCCCGTGGTCAACGGGCTCTCCGACGACTACCACCCGTGCCAGATCCTCGCCGACCTGCTCACGATCCGTGAGCACCGGGGCGAACTCGCGGGCCGGGTGTTCGCCTACCTCGGGGACGCCGCGAACAACATGGCCCACTCCTACCTGCTCGGCGGGACCACGGCCGGCATGCACGTGCGCGTGGCCGGTCCCGAGGGGTACCTCCCGGACCCCGACGTCGTCCGGGCCGCCGAGGAGCGCGCCGCGCTGACCGGCGGGTCCGTGCTCGTGACCACCGACCCCGCCGAGGCTCTCGCGGGCGCCGACGTGGTGTGCACCGACACGTGGGTCTCCATGGGCCAGGAGGCCGAGACGGAGGCCCGCGCGAAGATCTTCCGGCCGTACTCGGTGGACGCCGCGGCCATGGCCCGGGCGGACCCCGCGGCCCTGTTCCTGCACTGTCTGCCGGCGTTCCGCGGCGCCGAGGTCTCCGCCGAGGTCATCGACGGGCCCCAGTCGGTCGTGTGGGACGAGGCCGAGAACCGGCTGCACGCCCAGAAGGGGCTGCTGGTGTGGCTCATGGCCCGGTCCGGCCGCTACGACCTGTCCGTCCCCGGCGGCCCCGCGGCGACGGCATGAGCATCCCCGCCACCAAGACCGCGCGGCAGGCCCGCATCGTGGCGCTCGTGACCGGTGGGGCCGTCCACTCCCAGGCCGAGCTCGCGGACCTGCTGGCCCACGACGGCGTGCAGGTCACACAGGCGACCCTCTCGCGCGACCTCGTGGAGCTCGGCGCGGTGCGGGTGCGCGACGGCTCGGGTGCGCTCGTCTACGCCGTGCCGCAGGCCGGGGCCGACCGGTCGCCCGCGACGGGCATCACCCAGGAGGCCCTCGACGCCCGGCTGACCGGGCTGTGCCGCGAGCTGCTCGTGACCGCCGAGGCCAGCGCCAACCTCGTGGTGCTGCGCACCCCGCCGGGGGCCGCGCAGTACTTCGCCTCCGCGATCGACAGCTCGGTGCTCCCGCAGGTCCTCGGCACCATCGCCGGCGACGACACCATCATGGTCGTCTGCCGGGAGGCCGACGGCGGCGACGCCGTGGCCCGCCGTTTCCTGGAACTCGCGGACTGAGACC
>NZ_JBISWL010000145.1:0-70004 GCF_044462265.1 Kocuria rhizosphaerae | reverse complement strand
GGCGATTCCTGGGTCGACGTCCCGGCGGTCAGCCGGTCGTCGGGGATCTCACGAGGAGATCAGTGCGTTCTCACGCAATGACGGTGATGTTCGCGGCCTGGGGACCCTTGGGGCCGTCCTGGGTCTCGAACTCGACGCGCTGGTCCTCTTCGAGGGCGCGGAAGCCGCCGGAGTTGATGGCCGAGAAGTGCGCGAACACGTCCTTGGAGCCGTCCTCGGGGGCGATGAAGCCGAAGCCCTTGTCAGCGTTGAACCATTTGACGGTGCCAGTAGTCATGTATGACCTGTCTCTCTGAAAAGCGGAGCTGTCCCCGACTGTCGGGGGCTCGAGCGTTGTGATGCCTGCCAAAACGTCTTCTCAGAAAAACTGCTGCGCCCGGATTCGGGACGAACTGCCTGACATACAAAAACGAAACTTCAACAACTGGTGATGACTCTACACGGGACGCCGGTATTCCGCTGTGGCCCACGTCACCCGGGGACGTGACACCGGGCGGCACCTCCGGACCGCCGAGAAGAGAAGGACACCCCCATGCCGACCTCCGGCCCCGCCCGCAACGTCCTCGTCACCGGCGCCGCCTCGCGGTCGCGCATTCCGAATTATACTGTGGGACGTCTCAGCACCCCCGATCGATGGAGAGCGTGAACCAGCACCATGGGCCAATCGCCTGCGAGAGCCGGGTCGTCCGACGACCCGGGCGACAGTTGTCCTGCACCGACAACACCTGACCACCGCCGCAGGCTCCGGCCCGGCTCCTCATGTCCGGGGGTGAGCTCCCGATGATCGGAGCGGTCCTGACCCTGCTCTTGGGCATCGTCGTGATCCTGGCGATCATCGCCGCCAACGGGTACTTCGTGGCCCAGGAGTTCGCCTACATGTCGGTGGACCGCGCCAAGCTCGGCGCCCGCGCGGAGGCCGGCGACAAGGCCGCCCAGCGTGCCCTCAAGGTGACCCGCCGCACGTCGTTCATGCTCTCGGGCGCCCAGCTGGGCATCACCGTCACCGGTCTGCTCATCGGCTACGTCGCCGAGCCCATGGTGGGCGAGTCCCTCGGCGTGCTGCTCGGCGGCGCCGGGGTGCCGGCCGCCCTGAGCATCTCGGTGGGCACGGTGGTCGCCCTGGTCGTGGCCGCCGTCGTGCAGATGATCTTCGGGGAGCTGTACCCGAAGAACCTGGCGATCGCCAACGCCGAACCGCTCGCCCGCGCTCTCGCCCGCTCGACGACGATCTACCTCGCGCTCTTCGGGTGGCTGATCACCGTGTTCGACCACGCCGCCAACGCCCTGCTGCGTCTGGTGCGCGTGGAGCCGGTGCACGACGTCGACACGACCGCGACCGTGGAGGACCTGGAGCGCATCGTCGCAGACTCCCGGGAGAGCGGGGACCTGCCCGAGGAGCTGTCGGTGCTCATCGACCGCATCATCGACTTCCCGGACCGGGACGTCGAACACGCCATGATCCCGCGGTCACAGGTCGGCATCGTCACCCCGGACACGACCGTGGGCGAGCTGCGCGTCCTCATGGCGGCCGAGCACACCCGCTACCCGGTGATCTCCGAGACGGAGGAGCCCCTCGGCGTCGTCCAGCTGACCGACCTGCTCCGCGGCGGAGCGCCGGAGGGCGCCTCGGTCTCGACCATCATGGCGCCACCGCTCGTGCTGCCGACGCTCATGTCGCTGCCCGACGCGCTGACGCAGCTGACGCGCTCGCGCCACAAGATCGCCTGCATCATCGACGAGTACGGCGGTTTCGCCGGCGTCCTGACGGTCGAGGACCTGGCCGAGGAGCTGGTCGGGGAGATCACCGACGAGCACGACGACGAGCCGCCCGCGACCATCACGCCCGAGTCCGGGGACACTTGGCGGATGAGCGGTGACATCCACGTCGACGAGGTAGAGCGCGCGGTCGGTCACGAGCTGCCCGAGGGCGACTACGAGACGATCTCCGGGATGCTCATCGCCCACCGCGGGGAGTTGCCGTCCGCCGGGGACGTGGTGCGGGTCGAGCTGCCCGACGACCCCCGCGACCTGGTCCTGGAGGAACCGGTGCACCGGGTGCTCGACGTCGAAGTGCTGGAGCTCTCCCGGCACGTGCCCAGTGAGCTGCTCGTGCGGCTCGTGGAGACCACGGCCGAGGACACCGGCCCGGCCGATGACACCGCCGCCCGGCCCGAGACCAAGGCCGAGGCCGCGGCCGAGAGCGAGGGGGACCGATGACCGATCCACTGATCGTCACCGCCGTGACCGCGCTGCTCATCGTGCTCAGCGCGTTCTTCGTCGTCGTCGAGTTCTCCCTGCTGGGTGCGCGCCGCCACCGGCTCGAGGCCGAGGCCGCGACCAACCGCTCCGCCCGCGCGGCACTGCGCGGGATCAACGAGCTGACCATCATGCTCGCCGGCGCGCAGCTGGGCATCACCGCCTGCACGTTCGCCCTCGGTGCGGTCACCAAGCCGGCGGTCGACGCGTGGCTGAGCCCCGTGCTCGCCTCCTGGGGGGCGCCGGAGGGACTGGCCGACGGCACCGCCTTCGGCCTCTCCCTGCTGTTCGTGACCTTCCTCCACCTGGTCGTGGGCGAGATGGCGCCGAAGTCCTGGGCGATCGCGCACCCGGAGACCTCGGCCAAGCTCATCGCCGTGCCCTCGCGCGGCTTCATCTGGGTCGTGCGGCCACTGCTGAGCTGGGTCAACGCGATCGCCAACCGGCTGGTCGCGGCCAGCGGTGTCACCCCGGTGAACCGGGCGGCCGTCGGCGGCCAGGACGTCGACACGATCCGGCACCTCGTCGATCACTCCGCCTCGGTGGGCGCCCTGGACGCGTCTTTCCGCACCCACCTCTCCGGCGTCCTCGAGCTCGAGCAGCTCACCGTCGAGGCGCTGATCGCGCCGGACGGCGCGCCGACCACGGTTCCGGCCGGGGCCACGGCCGGCCATGTGCAGGAGGCCGCCGCCCGGTCGGGGCACCTGCGCGTCCTCGTGACGGCCCCCGACGGCGGCACCCCCGGCGTCGTGCACGTGCGCGACACGCTGCTCGAGCCGCTGGGACGGCCCGTCCGGGACCTGGCCCGCCCGGCGTTCGCGCTCGAGGCCGACACCCCGGTCTACGAGGCCCTGACCCAGATCCGGGCGGCCGGTGAGCAGCTCGCCGCCGTCATGCGCCACGGCCGCTTCGTCGGGGTGATCACCCTCTCCGACGTCCTGCGACGCGTCCTTCCCCGAGAGCTCACCACGGAGAGGCACACCGGCACGTGAGCGGACGGGCGCCGACATCCACGGCCCCGAGCACGAAGGCCCCCGGGTCAGGACGAGTTCGTGGTACCCCCGGTGCCCTGGCGTCCCTTGCGCAGCCCGATCTCGTAGGACGTGACGGCGATCAGGGTGACGGCCACCAGCGGGAGGACGAACCACGCCATGACGGCCGTGAACCCCTCCAGGGAGTCGTGCGCGGTGGCGGCGAGAACGACGTAGCCGGTGTACGCCAGGTACAGGGCCACGAACAGGGCGCCCTCCCAGCGGGCCACCGCGAAACCGGTGAAGGCGACGGGCAGCAGAGCGAGGGCGGCGGCCAGCATCACCGGCATGTCCAGGGCCACCGCGGCACCGGACACCGGGATCCCGCCGGAGGCGATCAGGGCCGGCAGACCGAGCACCACCCCGATGTTGAAGATGTTGCTGCCCACCACGTTGCCCACCGCCAGATCACGTTCACCGCGGCGAACCGCGATGATCGAGGTCGCCAGCTCGGGCAGCGACGTGCCGACGGCCACGACCGTCAGGCCGACCACGAGGCTGCTGACCCCCAGGGTGGTGGCGATGTTCACCGCGCCCTCGACGAGCAGCGTGGCACCGGCCACCAACAGGGCGACCCCGAGCACCACGAACAGGACGGACCTGCCGGCCGGGGCGGCCGGCGGCTCCTCGTCCTCCCCGGCGACATCGGCAGCCGGTGGGCCACCGGCCGGCCCGCCGGCCTGGGCCGGGGCGTTCGCCCGGCGCCGGCCGAGAACGACCGTCAGCACCGTGTGCGCGACCACGGCGCAGAACAGGATCACTCCGTCCACCGCGCCGATCCGCCCGTCCAGGGACACGAGCAGCAGTCCGACCGACAGAGCGAGCATCAGGGGCAGGTCGAAGCGCACCAGCCGCTGCTTCACGACCAGGGGGAGGACCAGGGCTGAGAGCCCGAGGATGAGCAGGACGTTGACGATGTTGCTGCCCACGACGTTGCCCACGGCCAGGCCGGGTTCATTGCGCAAGACGGCGCCGACGGTGACCGCCAGCTCGGGCGCGGACGTGGCGGCCGAGACCACGGTGAGCCCGACCACCAGCGAGGAGATCCCCACGCGTCTCGCCAGGGACGACGCCCCCCGCACCAGGAACTCCCCGCCCAGCACCAGCAGCACCAGCCCGGCCACGATCCGTCCGACGTCCAGAACATCCATGGGCAGGAGTGTACGGACCGCGCCCCGGCCCCGAAGGCCCCCGTCGAGAGGCATGTCCCGGCCGCGACCGCAGCACGGTCTCCTGGCTGTGGGCGTCCAGCAGGGTCAAGCCGTCGACGGAGGCGAGCGGGTCGTCGACGGCGATGACGGGTTCCTCACCCACCAGGTGCAGGCGCACGGTGAGCCCGTCCAGGTTCAGGGCTGCTTCAAGACGTCGCTCCGCGCGTGGCGGGACGTCGGACACGGGGGGCTCCGTCTTGTTTCGGGAGGCTGTTCTCGGAAGGCGGGGTGGTGCCGTCGCCGGCAATGGTGCGGTCCGGCGGGGACGCGGGGCCCAGGACGGCGAGCAGATCCCCGATCTCGTGGGCGGAGAGGGTGGGGTGCCGGAAGTGCTGGTGCTCGTCGATGGTGTAGTGAGTGCGGCGACCGAGCTTGCGCCGGGTGATGAACCCGCCCTCCTCGAGGTCCTTGAGGATCATCAAGGCCGCTCGTTCGGTGATCCCCACCTGGGTCGCGATGTCGCTGACCCGAACGTCCCCGCCCCGGGCGATGACCAGAAGAACGTGGCCGTGGTTGGTCAGCAACGTCCAGGACGGGCGCCGGGACGGATCGTGGTGTTCCACCCCTGGTCCGGCGGAGTGGCCCCGGGCAGGGGACGAGGTTCCGGTCGCACCGGGGTGGGAGCTGGAGGGCAACGTCGGGGGTCCTTCCCGTCGGAGATGGCGGTGCTACGACTCGGTCGGTTCGTGGGAGCGCGCAGGGTGGCGTACGGGGGCTGAGGGGCTGCTCCCGCCCGCGTGCACCCCGGCGGGACTACTGCAGCGACGGGGCAGGGCCCAGGGAGAGGAGGCCCACGGCGACCACTGACGCGGCGGCGGCGAGGAACCCGGTCGAAACGGCGATCAGTCCCCAGGGGCGTGGCCGCCTGGAGTGCCGGGGGTCGGGGGTCGGGGTGGTCATGACATGCCTTTCGATCGGGGTGACCGGTGGTCGTTGACGGTCCTCGGAGCTGGTGGCGCCTGTTCGTGGGGCTGCGGTCCCTGCTCGACCTGCCCGGGCGCCTCGTCGAGAGGTCGGGGGTGTTGGGGGTGCGGCCGAGAGCTGAGGCACCGCTGCCTTCGGGGGCGCACCGTCGGGGACGGCATCACAGCTGGGCCAGTCTGCGAGAGCGCGCCGGGCGGTGCACGCTGAACGTGGCGCCGCCGACCTCGGCCACGAGCACGACCTCGGGTCCGTGCCACACCGTGGGCACCGGAACCTCCGCCGGGGTGACGATCACGGCAGCTCCGATCTTGTGGGCGGCGTGGGCCAGGGCGATGGCTCGCCCCTGCTCGGCCCGGTGGGGCGAACAGGTCCGGTGCCACACCACCTGCACCCGGGCGGAGATCCCCGCTCTCTCCACTGTCGCGCGGACGCGAGCGGCGACGGCCTCGGCCTCGCGCAGCGCTTCCCGGCGGACCCGGGCGGCAATGACGGCGTCGGCGGTGAAGGCCGAGCGCAGCATCGGCACCAGCAGCAGCAGCGGCGCGCCCTCCTCGGCGGCGATCCGTACCGCGCAACGTGCCACGGTGACGGCCTCGGGTCCGTCGGTGATCACCGCAGCCACGGGACGGCGAGGGGCGAGGGCTGTCATCGGAGGTTCCTTTCGTGGCGGTGGGCCTGCTCGGCGTCGCGGGTGGACTCGTGCGTCCGGCCCTCCTGGTGCCGGGCCGGGGAGCGGGACGGCCGGCGGCGGCCCCAGACGGGCTCCAGGGCTGCGTTCTCCACCTCGGTCGCGATGTGGAAGGGCGGATTCGCCGGGCTCGGCAGCGCCCGGCGGCCCTGTCCCCGGGTGGCGCGCAGACTCAGGACGATCGAGACGGTGATGATCATGGCCACCACGGCCAGGGAGATCGGAGTGGGGATGTAGACGATGTCGATCTTCAGCAGCATCTTGATGCCCACCCAGATCAGCACCAGGGCCAGGCCGGTCTTCAGGTAGATGAAGCGGTGGATCATGTCCGCCAGCAGGAAGTACATGGCCCGCAGCCCCAGGATCGCGAACGCGTTGGCGGTGAAGACGAGGAACACCTCGTCGGTGACGGCGAAGATCGCCGGAATGGAGTCGACGGCGAAGACGACGTCGGTGACCTCGATGAGCACCAGCACCGCCAGCAGCGGAGTGGCCAGAAGCACGCCGTTCTTCCGGACCAGCAGCTTCTGCCCGTGGTAGGCGTCCGTCATGGGCACCCAGCGGCGGAAGGCGCGCAGGACCGCGGAGTTCTCGGGGTCCAGGTGCTCTTCGCGCTGACGGATCATCCGGTACCCGGTGTAGAGCAGGAACGCGGCGAAGACGTAGAGGATCCAGGAGAAGTTCTGGATCAGCACGGCACCGGCGGCGATGAAGATCCCGCGGAAGACCAGCGCGCCGAGCACGCCCAGGAACAGCACCCGGTGCTGGAACGCCCGGGGCACGGCGAAGTAGCTGAAGACGATGGCCCAGACGAAGACGTTGTCCACCGCCAGGGACTTCTCGATCAGGTAGCCGGCGAAGTACTGCTGGCCGAATTCAGCACCCCAGACCCACCAGATCAGCACGCCGAAGGCCACCCCGAAGGCTACCCACACCCCCGACCAGGCGGCGGCCTCGCGTACACCGATGACGTGGGCGCGGCGGTGGGCGAACAGGTCGACGGCCAGCATCACCACGATGAATCCCAGCACCGCGACCCAGACCCAGAACGGGACATCCATGAGAAAAACACCTTCCGGTTGTCAGAAACGAACCGGAGGTCTCTCCCGGCCCTCACGGGCCCGCCTGCCGGGCCCTCGCGGACCGTAATGACGACACGACGTCGGTGGGATACTCCCCTCCCCAGTTCAATAAGTGAACCAGATTTCACCTATTTTGACAAGGCGCGCCGCCGGCCGCTCTCAGGGAAAGTCGATGCACGTTCGGGTGCCCCCGCAATCCCCGCTCCGCGCCATTCAGCGACCCGCGCCCAGGGCAGGGCTGCGGGTCCTGCGCAGGGTGGGCCGGACCGGGCGAACGCCCCGGACCCGCCGCCGGCCCGCCGAAGAGGCGCGCCCGACCGCGGGCCCCCGCGCTGACACTTCCGCCGGGGCGCGACCCACGGGCCGGCCGGCCGTCCCCCGGGCAGAGTGACGCTGCTCGAGGGACGGCCGGCGTCGTCGTCGGTCCGGTGCGGGCCGGTTACCGGTTCTCGGTCCGGCGGCGCAACAGCATCATGGCGGCACCGAGCCCCAGCAGGACCGCACCGGCCAGCAGGACCGCCATGACGTCGGCGCCCGTGGAGGCCAGGGGTCCCACGCCGGCGTCGATGTTCAGACCCTGCACGGCTGCGGCGTTCACGCCGTGGGCCGTCGGCCCGGAGACGGTGCCTCCGTGCACGGCTCCGGCGGACGTCGCCGCGAGGCCGGTCGCCCCGCTCGAGCTCACGGTCACCGTGCGCTCACCGGTGTGCGCCGCCACGGCGCCGGAGCGGTTCGCCCCGGCCGCCGTGGCGACGGACGGGGTGGTCGGCGCACCGTTGACGGCACCCTGACCACCGGCAGCGCCGGCGGGACCGTCAGAGGCGCCCTCGGGTCCCGCGGGAGCGGTGCCGCCGACGACGACGTCGCCCTCGAACTCACTCTGGCCACCGGGGGCACCGGGGCCCTCGTCAGAGCCGTCTCCGGTCGCCGGCAGATCAGCAGGCTCCGGCGCCACGACCGGGTCGTCGGCTCCGAGGCCGAGGCCGGCGGCAGCGGCCACGTCAACGGCAGCGGCCACGTCAGCGGCGGTCTCCTCGGCGGGGGTCACGGCCCCGTTGGCGCCGAGACCGAGCTGGGCATCGGCAGCAGCGGCGGTGGTGCCGTCGCCGACGGTTCCCGCCGCGGTCAGGGCCGCATCGCCGGCGGCGCCGACACCGGTCCCTTCGACCACGGATCCGGTGGCGTCCAGGGCGAACTGGGCGTCAGCGGTGGTGCCGTCGTTCACGGCGCCGAGCTGGATGACAGCCGCGGCGTCCGCCGCGACGTCCCCGGCGCCCGCAGCGGCGAGGGTGGCGTCGCCGGTGACGACGACCTCCTCCGTGGCGACCGGGGTCGTGGTGCCCACGTCGAGATCAACAGCAGCGTCGACGACTGCGGCGGTCTCCTCGACAGGGGGCACCGTCCCGGCCGCGCCCAGGCCCAGCTGCGCGTCAGCGGCACCGCTCGTGCCGTCGAGGACGGGGGCGGACACGGTGGCCTCGGCGGTGGCCTCGGCGGCGCCGGCGACCTCCTCGGGCGTGGCCGGGGCCGTGGTGCCGACCGCGAGGTCGGCAGCGGCAGCCGCGCCGGCCGCCGTGCCGGTGGCCGGCTCGTTCACGCCTGCGAGACCCAGCTGGGCGTCGGCAGCCGCCGCGACGGCCGCGTCGCCGCCGGCCACGACCTGCTCCGTCACGACCGGGGCCGTGGCGCCCGGTCCCGGATCGGCGGCGACCGACACGTCGGCGACGGCCACGGTCTGCTCGACCGGAGCCTCGGCCGCAGCGGTGTCGACCGCCAGCTGGACGTCGGCGACGGCCGCGATGGTGCCCTCGCCCACGGTGTCGGCGGCCAGGGTGGTGTCGGAGGTGACGGCAACCTGTTCCGTCACGGCCGGGGCGTCGGTTCCCACCGTGAGGTCCGCGACAGCCGTCGCGTCGACGGCGGTGGCGCCGTCACCCGTGGTGCCGGCCGGGGCGAGGGCCGCCTCGGCGACGGTCGCCACGGTGGCCTCGGCCGTGGTCTCCGCGGCGGTTGATTCGGACGATCCGATGATCGCGATTCCAGTGGCCAGGGCGAAGCCGAACAGGCCTCGCCGGATGTTCTCGTACATGATCGCTCTCCTGAGCTGATGAGGTGGTGTCCGCGCCGGAGCGCCGGACAAGGGCCTGCTGCTGCCCGGAAACGGGCAGCGCGGCACTCATCAGTCAGGGGTGGAGCCGGGCTCGAACACCGGGGCAGCCGGGGGCCGGCCCACGCCGCCGAAGAACGCCTCGTCCTGCGCAGCGGCCAGCTGCGGGAAGAGCGTCAGGTAGGAGAGGTCGGCAGGGTCCCCGGGCCGGGCGTCGGGTCCGGCACCACGCAGCGGCGGGCCGGATCCCCCGGCGGACCCGGCCCAGGTCGTGGACCCGGGACCGGGCACCGCCGCACCGCCGGCCGCGGAGAACGCCTGCACGTCCGGCGGGGCCGGGACGGCGGTCAAGGTCACGGGAGTCCCCGTGCCGTCGCGGGAGTGCGCGAGACCGGCCAGGAAATCGGCGGAGCTCGCCCCGGCACCCCGCGCGAAGGTCGCCGCATCGCTGGATGCGGGTGGCTGGGCGACGACGGGGTCACCGACGGACACCGTGTCCGCGCCCTGGGTCTGTGGCCGCGCCACGGCAGTCTCCGCGGTCACGGCGGCGGGCAGGTTCTCCACGGCGACGGGCGCCGCCGTCTCACCCGGAAGGGCAGGTCCGACAAGAGCGGGGACACCCTCGACGGTCCGGGTGACCGGCGCGGACGGCAGGGCCTCGTCGACCACCGGAGCGGCGTCCACGACGCCCTCCACGATCGCCGGAGGCGCCTCGACGACCGGGGCGGGGACGGGGAGGGCCTCCCACACCACTGCGGTGACGGGCTCGGCGACCGCCCGCACGGTGTCGACGGGGTGCTGCACGGTGTCGACGGGGTGCTGCACGGTGTCGACGGGGTGCTGCACGGTGTCGATCGCGTGCTGCACGGTGTCGGCCGGCTTCTGCACGGCGGCCACCGGGTTCTCGGCGAGGCCGGTGACCGGCTCGACCGGCAGCGCCTCGACGACCGGGGCGGAGACGACGACCTGCTCCACCGGCGCCGCGGCCGGATCGAGGGTCACCTCGACCACCGGGACGGGATGCGGCTCGAGGGTCACCTCGACCACCGGCGCGGTGGCCCGGGCCACGTGCTCCACCGGCGCCGCGGCCGCGGCACCGGGACCTGCGAGAAGAGCCTCGGCCGGAGCGGCTGCGGTGCTCGCCGCCTGCACGGGCTGTGGGACCCCACCGACCGGCGCCGGCTCGGGCACCTTCCGGGTGACGACCGCGGCCGTGTCCTCGACGGACAGGGTGGAGGGTGCCTCGACCGCGTGAGCTCCGGTGGCGCCCAGGACCATCCAGCCGACGGCCGCGCCGCCGGAGGCGAGGGCGAGGCGCACGGAGGTGATCAGCGATGGACGTCGCGGGGTCTTCACGGGCGCACCTCCCCTCGTTTCGCACGGCCTGGATCGGGCCTGTACCGCCCCCATTATCAGCCTCATGATCATGCAAAATCAATGAGTTCTGCACGGCCGACGCGGGATGTCCGGGGCAGCCCCGGCCCCAGCCTCCACACCACCCGAGACACCCAGGAGCAGTCCATGACCGTCAACACCGCACCCGAGCCGGAGACGTCGCCGGGCCCCTCGCCGTGGTGCCGGCCGAGGTCCGGATCATCAACGCCGACGGCGGGACGGCCACCCTCGCCGTGAGCACGCTGCACCGCCGCGCCACGGATCTGGAACAATGATGCAGCGACAGCCGAGCCCGCAGGAGCACGGCACGGGCCCGGAAGGCGTGGAGGGGTGAGGGTGGGACGAGTCCTGGGAAGTCCCGTCGACGACCACACACGGTGCGTCCACTACCGGACGGCGCTGGACGTGGTCGCGATCAAGTTCCGGTGCTGCCGGGAGTACTACCCTTGTCATCTGTGCCACGAGGAGACCGCCGGTCACCCGGCAGTGCAGTGGCCGGCCGAGGAGCAGGACGCCGCGGCGGTCCTGTGCGGGGTCTGCCGGCACGAGCTCTCCGTCCGGCACTATCTGGAGGCGGACGGCTGTCCGCGGTGCGCGGCACGGTTCAACCCGCGGTGCCGCCTCCACGCCCACCTGTACTTCGAGCCCGCGCGGCGGAACTGACGCGCACCGTGGCGCGGGTGCGGCCCGTGCCCGGCACCCGGCGCCCGGCACCGGATCAGCGCACGACCGATGAGCACGACCGATCAGCACGACCGATGAGCACGACCAGGGAAGGAGGACCCGTGTCGATCAGGCACCCGCTCCGCAACCCGCCGCGCCGCGACGAGCCCTCCGCCCCGCCCCGGCACTCGGGGATCCGGCTGACGGGCGTGACGGTGACCCGGGAGGGCCAGGACGTCCTGCGCGACGTCGAGCTGTCCCTGGACGAGCACCGCATCGCGGTGATCGGCCTCAACGGGTCGGGCAAGTCCACCCTCGTGCGCCTGCTCAACGGGCTGCTGCTGCCCACGACGGGCACGGTGGAGGTCGGCGGGCTGACCACGGCCGAGGACGCGAAGCGGATCCGGCGCGAGGTGGGATTCGTCTTCCAGAACCCCGAGAACCAGATCGTGATGCCCCTGGTGGCCGAGGACCTCGCCTTCGGGGCGAAGAACCTGGGCCTGCGCGGCGCGGCGCTCACGGCACGGGTGGACCAGGTCCTCGAGCGCCTGGACATCGCCCACCTGCGCGAGCGGGAGTCCCACGCCCTGTCCGGGGGCGAGAAGCAGATGGTGGCGCTGGCCTCGGTGCTGGTCATGGAGCCGACCACGATCGTCTTCGACGAACCGACGACCATGCTGGACCGGCGCAACCGGCGGCTCCTGCAGCGCACCATCGACGAGCTCGACCAGCGGGCGATCGTGGTCACCCACGACCTGGAGATGATCTCCGCCTACGAGCGCACCGTGGTCGTCCACGAGGGCAGGATCGCCTTCGACGGCGCCTCCGCCGAGGCCGTGGAGTTCTACTGCGGGATCAGCGACCGATGACCACGCCCACAGGCCCTCTGACCCGCATCCCGGCCGGGTACAAGTTCGCCGCGTTGTTCGTGATCAGCATCGTCCTGTACGCGGTTCCCCACCTGGGCGCGCAGCTCGCCCTCTTCGCCCTCGCCGTGGTCGCCGCGGGGCTCACCCGGGTCCCGGTGGCCCGCCTGGCCCGGATGCTGGCCGGCCTGCTCCTCATCGTCGGGATCGTCTTCGCGACCCTGGCGCTCACCTCCGGCTGGGAGGCGGCGACGGTCTCGGCGCTGCGGCTGCTCAGCCTGTGCCTGTTCGCCTACTCCCTCACTCTGACCACCACGTTCAGCGAGATGCTGGCCCTGTTCGAGCGGCTGCTGGGCCCGACCCGGCACCTCGGGCTGAACCCGGCCCAGATGAGCCTGGCGCTGTCGATGACGGTCCGGTTCATCCCGGAGATCCGCAAGCAGTACCTCGACGTCCGCGAGGCGCAGTTCGCCCGCGGCCTGCACAACAGCCCGGTCGCCGTGCTCGTGCCCCTGCTCGTGCGCACCCTCGAGTCCGCCCAGGAGATCTCCTCGGCCCTCGACGCCCGGTGCTACGACTCGGCCCCGCCACCGCGGCGCGCCGGCCCGCGCCCGGACCAGCGACCGCGGCGCGCCACCGGCGCCACCTCCGACTGACCGCTTCCCCTCCCGCCCGCTCCGTCCGAAGGAACCCATGGCCACCGACAGCTCGCAGTCCACCCAGAACACCGTCCTCGTGGCGGTGTTCGCCGCCCTGATCGCCGCCCTCGGCCTGGTCCCCCCGATCACGGTCGGGATCATCCCCGTGCCCATCACCCTGCAGACCCTCGGCGTGATGCTCGCCGGCGCGCTGCTCGGGCCGGTCCGCGGCATGCTCGCCGTCGTCGTCCTGGAGGTCCTGGTCCTGGCCGGGCTCCCGCTGCTGGCCGGAGGCCGGGGCGGATTCGGCGTGCTGCTGGGCCCGACCGGCGGCTACCTGATCGGCTGGATCCCCGCGGCCCTGGTCATCGGCCTGATGGTCAAGTACTGGGCGCTCCGGCGCACCGGCCGGGCGGCCCGCTTCGGAGCCGTCCTGCTCAGCGTGGTCGTCGGCGGGATCGCCGTCATCTACGCCTTCGGCATCCCGTGGACGGCCGTCGTCACCGGTCTGCCGCTGTCCACCTCCGCCCTGGGCGCCCTCGTGTTCGTTCCCGGGGACCTCCTCAAGGCTGTCGTGGCGACGCTCGCGGCGATCAACGTCCACCGCAGCTACCGCCGCCTCCTGGGCGGGGTGCAGACCGCCTCCCGCTGACACCCGGCCGACGGCCCGCCGACCTCCGGCGGGCCCCCGCGCCGCACCCGCGGCGGGGAACCCACCACCGAGGACGAGGACATGCCCTTCCTGGACCGCGTGAACCGCTGGGCCGAGGCGTGCCCGGGGGAGCTCGCCGTCGTCTGCGGAGACGACCGGCTGAGCTGGCGCGGGCTGCGCACCGCCGCCGCCGCCCTCGCGGCCTCGGGGGAGCCCACGGGGATCCTCCGGCAGGGCAACGGCGTGGACTTCGCCGTCCGGTGGGCGGCGGGAGTGGCCGGGCAGCGCGAGTGCGCCGTCCTCGACCCGCTCTGGCCGGACGAGCTCGCCGAGGAGGTCCGGCGGCGCTGCGCGGCACGGCGGCCCGCCGCTCCCGCTCCCGCGACGCTGCGCGACGGCGACCCGGCGTCCTCGTTCCTGATCGGCCTGACCTCGGGCACCACCGCCGTGCCCAAGGGCTTCGCCCGCAGCCGCGGCTCCTGGCGGCGCGGCTTCGAGGCCTCCGTGGAGCACTTCGGCCTCCGGGCCGGGGACCGTGTGCTGGCCCCCGGTCCGCTCTCGGCGAGCCTGAACCTCTACGCCCTGTCCGAGTGCCTGTACGCCGGGGCCGCCTTCGCCACCCTGCCGCGCTTCGACGTCGCCGCCGCCCACGCGGAGATCACCGGCCGCGGCACCACCCGCCTGGTCCTCGTGCCCGCCATGCTGCGGGTCCTCGCGGAGCGGGGCCTCGCCGCCGGGGTCGACGCCGGCGGGCTGACGGCCATCGTGTGCGCGGGCCAGAAGCTGGACCGCGCCACGCTGGAGGCCGCGCGCCGCTGGGCCCCGAACGCGGTGGTCTGGGAGTACTACGGCGCCGCCGAGCTCGCGTTCGTCGCGGCCCGGTGCCACCGGTCGGGCGAGCCCGCCGGGCCGATCGGCACCTCGGTGGGCACCGCGTTCCCGGGCGTGGAGGTCGCCGTCCTCGACGACGACGGCCGCCCGGTCCCCGACGGGCAGGCCGGCACGATCTGCGTCCGCTCGGACCTGGTCTGCGAGGGCTACCTGTGGGGCGACGACGGCCAGGCCTTCGGCGAACTCGGCGGCCTGCACACCGTCCGGGACCGGGGCCTCCTCCGCGACGGGCAGCTCCACGTGCTGGGCCGGGCCTCGGAGATGATCAATACCGGCGGGCACAACGTCTACCCGCACGAGGTCGAGGCGGCCCTCGCGTCCGTGGCCGGAGTGGCCGACGTCGTCGTCGCCGGACTGCCGGACGGGACCCGCGGCGAGCGCGTGGTGGCCGGGGTCCTCCTCGCCCCCGGCCGGCCGACCCGCGGGGAGCTCCGCTCCGGCCTGGAGGGTCGGCTGGCGCCCGCCAAGCGCCCGCAGCAGTACGTGGAGCTGCAGGAGCTGCCCCTCACCGCGAGCGGCAAGCTCAGCCGCCGGCTCTTCCGCGACTGGGTCCTCGAAGGAGATCCCCGTGCCCGCCCGCTCGGCTGACCCCGCCGCTCCCCTGCTGGTGCTCGGCCGCCGCACTCCCCTGGCGCGCGCCGGGAGCCTGCTCGACGGCGTGCCCGTCCACCGCCTCCTGGCCCCGGTGCTCCGGTCCCTGCTGGCGGACACGGGCCTGGACCCGGAGCGGCTCGCGGACGTGGTGGTGGGCAACGCCGTCGGCGCCGGGGGCAACCTCGCCCGGCTCGCCGCCCTCGAGGCCGGGCTGCCGCTCTCCGTGCCGGGACTGACGGTGGACCGGCAGTGCGGATCGGGGCTCGACGCCGTCGTGCTGGCCTGCCGGCTCGCCCAGGCCGGCGCCGGCCGGGCCTTCCTCGCCGGCGGGGCGGAGAGCATCAGCACGGCACCGCTGCGCGGACGACGCCGGGAGGACGGCGAGGTCGAGTTCTACCGCCGCGCCCGGTTCGCCCCGGAGCACCTGGGCGACCCCGACATGGGGGCGGCCGCGGAGACCGTCGCCCGCGAGCACGGGATCGGCCGGGAACGCCAGGACGCCTACGCCCTGCGCAGCCACCGGCGGGCCCTCGACGCCGCCGGGGCGGGGCGGTTCGAGGACGAGCTGGTGCCGGTGGCCGGGCCGCGCGGCGAGGTGCGGGCCGACAACGGCCCGCGGCGGGCGCTGACCGCGGCGCTGCTGGCGCGCTTCCCGGCGGTGTTCGAGGCCGGCGGGACGGTCACCGCCGGCAACTCCTGCGGCGACGCCGACGGCGCGGCCGCCGTGCTCGTCACGGACCCGGCCACCGCCCGCGGGCTGGGCCTCGGGACAGGGCTCGCCTTCCGCGGCGCGGCCACGGCCGGGGTGGACCCGGCGCGGCTGGGCATCGGCGCCGCCGTGGCCGCCCGGCAGCTGCTCCACGAGCAGGGCGTGCCCGTGGCGGCGCTGGCCGCGGCCGAGTTCAACGAGGCCTTCGCCGGGCAGGTGCTGGCCTGCGTCGACCTCCTGGGCCTCGACGAGGCCGTGCTCAACGCCGAGGGCGGCGCTCTCGCGCTGGGCCACGCCTACGGCGCCTCCGGTGCGGTGTCCGTGGTGCGGCTGCTCGCGCGGTCACGGGACCTGCCCGAGGGGAGCCTGCTGCTGGCGATGATCAGCTCCGCCGGCGGCATCGGCACGGCGGCCCTGTTCGAGAAGGTCGCGCTGCGGCCCGCGGCCTGAGTGCGACTCCGGTCGGCAGCCGCGAAGCGGTACCGTCGTCGTCCGGGTGGCCCGGCGGACGTCGCCCCGCGGTGACCTCGACGGTGTGCCCGCCGACGTCGAGGTCGTCGGGCGGTTCCGGCCACCACCGGCCCATCGTGCGGTCGGCCGGGCTGACGCGTCGGCAGGAGGTCCGTCGCCCCCAGGGGGTCAGGACGAACGGGACGAGGTCCAGCCCAGAGCGCGTGAGATGCCGGCTCCGGCCATGCGCACCGCCGGGAGCGCCACCCGAGGCGTCTTGCCGTCGTTGGGCAGGAGGACAGACAGCGCCGCGACGACCGCGCCCTGGTCATCACGGACAGGAACGGCGACCCCGGAGACGCTTTCGTCGATCCACCCGTCCGTCCGGGCGTAGTCCTGCAGGCGGACCTCGGCCAGGATGCGACCGAAATCGGCGGTGCTGGTCGGAGTCCGGCTCGTGTACCGGGGCGGCACCGTGGCCAGGACCGCCTCCTGGGTCGCCGGGTCGGCGAACGCCGCCATGACGAGCCCGGGGGCCGTGATGACGGCAGGCAGCCGCCCGGCGACCCTGGTGATGTTGACGACCGCGTCCGGCACGGAGAGACGTTCGATGTAGAGGATGTCGACCCCGTCCAGCACGGACAGCTGGGTGTGCTGCCGGATGACGTTCTGCAGGTCCTCCATGTAGGGCAGAGCCGAGTTGCGCAGGCTCAGCGTGCGTGACTCCCGCGAGGCGAGCTCCCAGAGGCGCACCCCCGTCCGGACGCCGCCGTCCGCCTCGTCGAGGAACCCCACCTCGATCAGCTCGTTGATGAGCCGATACGTGCTCGCGGCCGGAAGGCCGGTCCTCCGGACGATCTCGGCGCGGCTGAGCGTGGACCGGCCGGCGTCGAAGGACTCGAGAACCTTCACCACTCTGCTCAGGCCCGTCTCCCCCGGTGTCCTGCGCTTCATGTCACCATCGTGGCACGGGCGGGGGTCACCGCGGGGTGCTCAGTCGCGCCGACTCGGTCTCCTCGCACCGTCCGGCCCGCCGGAAGTGCTCCAGCAGGACGTCGACCACCTCCTGGGGCCGGTCGAGGTTGGGCGAGTGGCGCGAGCCGATCCGCTCGATGACGGCCCCGGGAAGTTCCTCGGCGATGTGCTCGGGCCAGTCCCGCTCGAACAGCTCGTCGTGCGTTCCCGCGACGAGCATCGTGGGCGCCTGGGCTCCGCGCAGGCCCACCGGCCACGGATCCGCGGTCTGCTGCTTCAGCGGCTCCGGCACCGGCAGGGCCGCCGAGGCCACCGCGCGGTAGTGGCCCGGCTGCGTCGCCGTGGCATGACGGGCCGCCAGCTGGGCGTCGAAGCCGTCCTCCTCCGCCATGAGGAAGCGCAGCACGCGCGCGAGATCCTCCCGGCTCCCGTCCCACCGGCCGAGCTGGTCGAGCATGACGGCCGTCTTCCACGGTCCTCCGGAGCCCCCGATGGACGTCACCGAGCGCGCCCTGACCGAGCGGTCCGGCGGGCCGGCCAGCAGCCTCAGTGCCACGGATCCGCCGAAGGATGTCCCCACGACGTGCACGGGTTCCGTGATCCCGAGCGCGTCGAGCAGATCTTCCACCTGCTGGATCCTGGGCTCGTACGGGGAGCGGTCGAAGAACGAGACCTTGTCGCTGCCGCCGAAGCCGAGGAAATCCGGTGCGATCACGCGGTACCGCTGCGCCAGCAGCGGGATGCACCGTGACCAGCTGACATCGCTGGAGCCGCCCCACGCGCCGTCGTGGAGCAGCAGCACCGTGTCGGGGTGCTCGTCGCCGGCCTCCAGGAAGCGGGTGACGAAGCTTCCGGTCCGCACGTGCCGGACGGCCCGGTCCTGCCGGTCTGTCCCTCTGTCGAGATCATTCATCGTCCCGCTGCTCCTTCTCCGTCCGTGGGACCGGTCCCGGCCCCGTTCCTCGATCCTGACCGGAGTCGCGTCACCCGACGTCGGCGATGAACGAGTCGAGGTCGACGGGCTCCTCGATCAGTCCCTGCTCGACCATCAGCTGGTTCAGCTTGTCCAGGTGGGAGAAGTCGCTCGTCGCGGCGAAGGAGATCGGGGACAGCCGGCCCACCACGTCCTCCGGGATCTGGGTGTAGCTCAGCAGGGCCTCCTCGACCGCCTCGGGGTCCTCCTCCGCGATCCCGATGGCCTCGTCCATGGACTCCACGAAGGCTTCCACGGTCCGGGGGTTCTCCTCGGCGAAGTCCTCGCGGACGGCCCAGCCGGCCACCGGCAGGTCCTCCGTCGGCCCCTCGAACGCGCTGACCACCGGGGTGACTCCGAGATTCTCCGTGGCCGTGGTGACGAACGGCTCCACCAGCCACGCGGCGTCGACCTGGCCTCCGGCCAGCGCGGCCTCCATGTTGGGCGGCGGGATCTCCACGAAATCCACGTCCGTCACGCCGTGCGACTCGAGCACGGCCCGGGAGGTGAGCTCCATGATGTTGCCCAGTCCGTTGATGGCGACCGTCTTGCCGGCCAGGTCCTCCGGCTCACTGATCCCGCTGTCCGGCATCACGTACAGCGCCTGCACCCCGGGGCGGTCGTTCTCCCGGACGGCCTGCAGCGGAAGACCCTTGGACGCCCCCTGCAGGAGGGAGACGTAGTTGCTGTAGACGACGTCGATGTCGCCCGCCACCATGCCCGGGATCAGGCCGGCGCCGCCTCCGGTGGCATCTGCGAGTTCCACCGTCAGCCCGTTCTCCTCGAAGATGCCCTGTTCGATCGCGATGTGCAGCGGCGCGAGCTCGGCGAACGGCTGGGTCCCGACGACGATGGTCGCCTTCTCGGGCTCGCCGTTCTCCCCCGCCTGCGCGTCCGGGGAGCCGGACCCGCAGGCGCTGAGCAGCAGCGCGGAGACCGTCGCCGCGGCGGCGACGGAGTTCTTCTGGATGGTCATGGTCTTCATGTCTTCCTCTCGACGGGTGTGGATCGCGGAGCCTCTGTGCACCGCAGATCTCCCACCCCAGTGAAATCGGATGTCCGATGGTGTCCCGGTCGGGTCCCGGCTCAGGTCGGGGTGCCGGCCAGGGCCCTCTCCCGCAGCTCGAAGCCTTCGTAGCCGGAGTCGGCCACCGCGGTGATCCGCTGCACGTAGGAACCCACGCCGCCCAGGTAGGGCATGAAGACCTGAGGCTTCCCGGGGGTGTTCGCCCCGTAGAACCACGTTGCGCGGGAGTCCCGGTACAAGGTTCCCTCGGTGACGTCGTTGACGTGCCGCACCCAGCCGGCCTCGGCGGAGGCCGTGGCCTCCATCGCCGCGTATCCCTGTGAGTCCAGGTACGCGACCGCGTCCGCGATCCACTCGACGTGCTGCTCGATGGAGTTCACCATGTTGCTGAACACCGAGGGACTCCCCGGACCGGCGATGACGAACATGTTCGGGAACCCGTGCACGGTGAGTCCCAGGTAGGTCGCGGGGCCGTCCGCCCAGTGCTCACGCAACCGGCGGCCGCCGCGTCCGACCGGGTTGAGGCGGTTCAGGGCTCCGGTCATGGCGTCGAAGCCGGTGGCGAAGACGATGACGTCCACCTCGTGCTCCTGCGCGGTGGTGCGCACTCCGCGGGCCGTGATCCGGTCGATGGGTTCCTGCCGGACGTCGACGAGCTCCACGTTCTCCCGGTTGAAGGTCTCGTAGTACTCCGTTCCGGAGCACAGCCTCTTGGTCCCGATGGGCAGGTCGTGCGGGGAGAGGGCCTCGGCCGTCCTCGGATCCTTGACGGTCTGCCGGATCCTCTCGCGGACGAACTCGGCCGCCTCGTCGTTGACGTCCTGGTCCCGCAGGATGTCCTTGAAGGCCCGCATCATGTACAGGCCGCCCAGCCGCCACCGGTTCTCGAGCTCCGCCAGGCGCTCCTCCCGGGTGAGGTCCTTGCCCGCGTGGGGGTTGGAGACCTGGTTGTGGCCGAAGGCGGACTGCCGGGCGAACTCGCGCTTCTGCGGGTAGTTCTCCTTCCACTCCCGCTCGACCTCGGGATCCATGGGGTGGTTCTGGGCGGGCATGCAGTAGTTGGGGGTGCGCTGGAAGACCAGCAGCTCCTCGGCCTCCTCGGCCAGCAGGGGAATCATCTGCGTCCCGGAGGAGCCCGTGCCGATGACCGCCACGCGCCGGCCCCGCACGTCCACACCCTCGTGCGGCCAGTCGCCGGAGTGGTACCACTCCCCCCGGAAGTCCTCCAGGCCGGCCGTGCTCGGCACCTGGGGCATGGAGAGGACGCCGGTCGCCATGACCAGGTACCGGGATTCGAACCGCTCCCCCGCCTCGGTCCCGCAGGCCCAGCGGCAGTCGCCGTCCCGGTACTCCGCGGAGACCACCCGGGTGTCCAGCTGGATGTCCCGGCGGAGGTCGAACCGGTCGACCACGTGGTTGATGTACTCCAGGAGTTCCGGCTGGCTCGCATAGCGCTCGGACCAGGACCACTCCTGCTGCAGCTCCTCCGAGAAGGAGTACGAGTAGTCCAGGGACTCGATGTCGCAGCGCGCTCCCGGATACCGGTTGTGGTACCAGGTGCCCCCGACCCCTCCACCGGCTTCCAGGACCTTGACCGACAGCCCTTGCCGCCGCAGCTTGTACAGGGCGTACACCCCGGCGAAGCCCGCCCCGACGACCACGGCGTCATACGACCGCACGGTCGTCCTCACTGATTCGCTGTTCCCCATCGACACCTGTTTCCTCCTCTGCGCACAGTCCCTGTGTGCAACGTCGCGGCGGAGCCGCCCGACCACGCCGACGGGGTCCGTCGGCACTGGGTCTGCGCCGGAGTCGTTGACCGCCGTTTCCCGGGCCACGATCTCTGCGACCTCCTGGCTTCCCACTGTGACGGGCTCCCCGGGGCCCAACAATCCTCATTCTCGGTGACCGGGAAGAACTCGTGATCCAGGACACATGCGCAGCTCCTCCCCCCGGAGCGGCGGCGCCCCCGACCGCCCCTCGTCCTCGACCAAGAGGGCCTCGGCGTCCAGCAGGACGTCGCGGTGCGCGCGGGCCAGGAGCTGTCCTGGATGATCCGCACGAAGTCCTCCCGGCGGAAATCCGGGTCGAAGTGGGCGAGCACGTCGTCGTTCATGGTGCCGAAGGTGGTCCGCGGGCGGTCGGCCATCGGCCACGTCCGCCCCGTCCGGACGGACGACAATCCCACAGATCCGGATATCCCGGCGGGCGGTAGAATTGTGGTCCAGGACACACGTCTTCGGGGGTCCACCATGAAGAGCAACGAGCGCAACAACGTCGCGGTCGGCGTCCTCGTCCTGGCCGCCGCGGTGGTATTCATCGCCCTGTTCCGGTTCCTCGTCGTCGGGGGCCTGGTCGTCGTGGGCCTGGCCGTGGTGGCCCTGGTCGTCTGGCTGAACATCGACGCCACCAGGAGCCAGGACCGCCCCGGCCCGGAGGCCGCGCTCGGGGACACCGCGGGCGCCGATCTCCTGGCCGACGGCCGGCGGGCCGGACCCCGGGCCGTGGAGCACGCCCGCCGGACCGGGGTGTCCAACATGCGCACGGCCTGGATCTCGTGGCACCTGAAGTCCCTGCCCGAGCAGGAGGACAACCGAGACCCCCGGCTCCTCACCGGGACCCTGGCCGTGGCCCCCCAGCCGGACTGGGACGTGGACCGGCTCCGGCTGCACGGCCGGGCCCTGTGGTCCCTGCGCACCAGCGCACGGGTGCACGGACTGCTCGAGCCGGTCGACGCCCGCCTGGACCGTGTGGTCGCCACGATCTCCGACCTGACCGACGACGAGTTCGACACCAGCCTCGGCCAGGTCAACGACCAGTTCCTCTTCCACCCGGACCGGCAGGTCCGCACCGCCTACCTCGAGGGCGGGGCCATGGGCGTGGAGGCCATCATGGAGGCCGTGACCGCCGCCAGGGCCCAGGCCCGCGAGGACGCCGCCACGAAGGCCGCCGCACAGTCCCTGGCCCGGCAGCGCAACGCCGCGCTCCACGCCCTGCGCGAGACCTACCGGCCCACGCGGGACCGGGACGCGCACGCGGCCTGGGACGAGCAGGTCAAGCGGATCGAGGAGTGACCCGGTCTCAGGCCAGGGCGATCTCCAGGCACCGCTCCTGCTCGAGCCACCGGCACACCGTGCCCAGCTCCGCGCTGCGCGCCTGCATGCGCCCGGCGATCGCCCGCGCCTCGCGACCGGCCCGCACCGCCCGGTAGCCCTCGATCACGGTGGGGTGCAGCCGCAGCGTCCGGGGCAGCCCGTCCCGGACCTCGAGCAGGAAGAGGAAGGACTGGTCGTTGCGCTCCTCGGGGTCGACCGCGTAGTCGTCGACGAAGTCTCCCGCGCTGTAGACCACCGGCCGGCCGTCGAGGACCTCGACGCCGCGGAAGATGTGCGCGGAGTGCCCGAAGACGACGTCGGCTCCGGCGTCGACCAGCGCGTGGGCGAGCCTGCGGTGGTCCTCCGGCACCTCGACGCCCCAGTTGGGGCCCCAGTGGGCGGAGACGACGACGAAGCCGGCGTGTTCCCGGGTCCGCCGGACGAGCTCCAGCAGCCGCTGCGCGCGGGCGTCACCGAGCCGGGTGGGCACGTGGAAGACGCCGGGCGAGCCGGACCCGGCCGCCCAGCGCGGCTCGTTGTCCGTGAAGGCGATGAAGGCCACCGCGGAGCCGCCTGTCGTGGCGACCGCCGGCTCGCGCGCCGCCGCCGCGTCCGGGCCGGCCCCGGCGTGCAGGATGCCGCGCTCGTCGAGCAGGGGCAGCATCTCCTCCAGCGCCGGGACGCCGTAGTCGAGCACGTGGTTGTTGGCCAGGGAGACGACGTCGACGTGCGCCGCCTCGAGGCTCGCGACGTTCTTGCGGTCCGACCGGAACCGGAACACCTTGTCCGGCCACGGCTCGCCGCCGTCGGCGATCACGCACTCGAGGTTCGCGAACCGCAGGTCCGCCTGGTGGAACAGGGGCAGGACGTCTCCCCACGGGTAGGCCGGGTCCTCTCGCCTCAGCCGCTTGTTGACGAGCCGGCCCAGCATGACGTCGCCGACCAGTGCGATCCGCATGACCCACCCCCACCCGGTTGCTCCTATGGTGATCCGCTGTCCCGCCGGGGGCAAGGCGCGGGAGCCGGAAACGACTCCGGCTCCAGCTGTCGCCCACCGTTGCGGCTGACGACCGCGGCGGACGCCCATCACGCGCGGACGCCGGCCCGGTTCAGGGTCGTACGGGTTGAGGTGGAGTTCCATCTACCGGAGGTGAGCACCGTATGGGAAGAACCCCATAATCCGCGATATACCCCCACAGGTCGGCCCCGTGCCCATGGTGGCCGTCGCGTTCGCTCCCGATCCGGCCGATCCCGCCCCATCGGCACCATCCCCGTGCGAAGGTCCCGGATTCCATCGCGTCCCCGAACACCGTCCGGTCACAGACGCTCCTGCGTCGGAGCCCCTCGCTACAGTGATTTCTTAAGCAACAACGGCCCTCGGGGGAGACCATGGCGAGCACCCAGAGCAACGACTCCGACAACGCCGTCGGCTGCGTCCTGCTGATCGGCCTGGGGATCGTCCTGGCGATCATCGGCTTCGTCATCGAGCACTGGGAGTTCTTCCTGACCGCGGCCCTGGTCGTCGCCGGTCTGGTCGTGGTCGTCGGCGGCCTCAGGGCGCTGGTCCGCGGCACGGTGGGGAAGCGGCAGGCCCGGGGGGCGGCGGTGCAGGAGGCCCGGCGGACCGGGGAGTCGGACATGCGCACCGCCTGGATGACGCTTCAGTTCGGGCCCCTGCCGCCGCAGCTCCACCGGGCGGACCCCGACTCGATCAGGGAACGGCTGGCCGTGGTCCCCAAGGCCCCGTGGACCTTGGAGCAGCTGCGGTCCCACGGGCGGGCCGTGTGGATCGTCCAGGACGGTGCCCGCCACACGCCTCTGCACCGGGAGGTCGAGGCGCGCCTGGACCGGGTGGCCGCCATGATCTCGGACCGGACGGACGAGGACTTCGACACCCGTCTCGGGCAGAACAGCGACCAGTACCTGTACCACCCGGACCGGGAGGTCCGTGCCGCCTACCTGGAGGGTGGCGCGAAGGGCGTGGAGTCGATCATGGACGCCGTCACCGCCGCCCGCGCCCAGGCCCGCGAGGACGCCGCCGCCAAGGCCGCGGCCGACGCCGTGGCCCAGCAGCGCAACGCCGCGCTCAGGGCCCTGCGGGAGACCCAGCGCTCGACCGAGGCCCGGGACGCCCACGCCGCCTGGGAGGCCAGGGCCAAGAAGATCGAGGAGTGAGGCCCGGGGTGCGCGCCACAGCCCGGTTCCGCGTTTACGCTGGTGAAATGGACCTCGACGTGGACGTCCCCGACCTCGCCGGCCTGCCCCTGACCCGGCCCCTGCAGGCGCACATCGGCCGGGTGCGCGGCGTCTACTCCTGGTGGCTGGACACCTCCCGCTTCCCCTCCCCCGAGCACGCCGGCCTGCGCCTTCCGCCCGGCGTGCCACGGCTGCGGCACGACTCCGGCGGGGCGGAGCTGCTCTACGTGGGGCGCGCCCGCCGCAACCTCCACCGGCGCGTCCTCGGCCAGCACCTGAGGCGCACCCGGTCCTCGGCGCTGCGCCGGACCCTGCTGGCCGTGCTCCTGCCCGGGGACCCGGCCTGGCGGGACGGCGCCGCCCTGGACAGCCGGGACCGTGTGGTGCTCGACGACGACGCCGAGCAGCGGCTCACCGCGTGGCTGCAGGAGCACCTGCTCCTCGGCTGGGTGCCGTGCGAGAGCAAGGACGACGTCGACGCCCTCGAGAAGCGCTGGATCGACGCGCACCAGCCCGTGCTCAACACCGACGGCACCGTGCACGGCCCGGCGCTGAGAGAGCTCAAGCGGGCCTACCTCGAGGACCTGCCGCGCCGCTGAGCGCACCGGCCTGCCGGGCCCGACCGGCCGACCACGCCCACCGGAGGACGTGCGCCCGCCGCCCACTGCCGGCGACCGCGGAAGTTCACGCGAGGCAGATCTACTCGAAAGCTACTCTGAAAGTTTTGGAGTGGCTTGCATGTCCTCCAATGCCGTCGACGCCGCCCTCGGACTTCCTCCGGACCAGATCGTCGAGACGCTCTGCTCCCTGCCCGAGGACCAGTGGTTCGAGCCGAAGTCGGCACGAATCAGACCGAAGGACTTCGCCGTGACCCTCGTGGCCATGGGCAACGCGGAGGGAGGGACGATCGTCGTCGGACTGCACGACGGCAAGGCCGAAAGTCCATCGCCGAAGGCGCTCAACGACCTCCGCCAGGCCCCCCTGGACTACACCACACCGCCGGTGCGCACCCACTACTCCGAGGTCGCCCATCCGGACGGGACGCTGCTCGTCGCCCGCGTGGACCCCAGCGACCCCGTCCACGAGCACGTCAACGGGAAGTGCTTCCTGAGGGTGGGGGACGAGTCGCGGGAGCTGACCTTCGCCCAGCGCCAGGAACTGCACTACGACCGGGGTGAGAGCCACTTCGACGGCAAACCGCTTCCCGGCCTCACCGCGGCGGACCTGGACGATGAGCAGGTGGAGCTGTTCCGGCAGGCCACCGGCTCCCGCACGGACGGGCAGCATGTCCTCCGGGCCCGCGGCCTCCTCGGACGCCACGGCGAGGTCACCGTGGCCGCATGGCTGTTGTTCGCGGAGCTTCCGCAGACCGGGCTGCCGCACGCGCACGTCCGCGTCCTCAAGTACACGGAGAACGAGAGGGGCAGCGGCGCCGGCCTCATCCTCGACGACGCCGGAGACCGCCGCGTCGAGGGCTCCGTTCCCCGCATGATCCACGGCGCCGCCGAGCTGATCGACCGGTGGGCGCCCAAACGGCGCGCTCTCGGTCCGGACGGGAAGTTCTCCGGCATTCCTCTGGTCCCCCGCGACGCCTGGCTGGAGGGCCTGGTCAACGCCGTCGTCCACCGCTCCTACAGCATGGCCGGCGACCACATCCGGGTGGAGATCTTCCCGAACCGCGTCGAGATCACCAGCCCCGGGCGCTTCCCCGGCCTCGTGGACACCGCTCGCCCCCTCGACATCAGCCGCTACGCCCGCAACCCCCGGATCGCCCGCACCTGCGCGGATCTGCGCCTCGGCCAGGAGCTGGGAGAGGGCATCCGCCGCATCTTCGACGAGATGTCCTCCCATGGCCTGCGCCCCCCCGGTGTACCGGCAGAGGTCCGGGGGCGTGCACCTGACGCTCTCTGCGCTGAAGAGCATCGACGACGACGTCCTCGCCTCCCTGCCCAGGGGTGCCGAGCCCCTGCTCAATGTTCTGCGCACCGCCGGCCGGCCACTGAGCACCGGGGAGATCATCGACGCCGTCGGGAGCAGCCGTCCGACCGTGACGAAGCAGCTCCGGGCCCTCGAGCACAACGGTCTCGTGCGGTGGAGCGGGAAGTCCGCACGGGATCCGCGAGCGACGTGGTCGTTGCCCTGATGCACCGCCCCATGGGCCGGCAGGGCGGGCGCCGCCTGCGCGTCGTCGCCGGCGCCGTGGGCGCAGTGCAGGGGATGGCGCAGGCGGGAGCGCCCGGAGGCACCGGCGGAACGAGACACGGACCCGCCGTGGGGCTGCATCAGCGGCGAGGCCGCCCGTTGTCACTGGACAATGGCCGGAAGCACCTCTCACTCCTTCCCCCCAGGAGAGCCGCATGGACATCCAGAAGATCACCGGCACCGCCGCGGGCGTGACGGCACTGCTGCTCGCGAGCGGCGCGACGGCCGCCCACGCCGTCGAGGAGGACACGACGCCCCCGGAGCTGGTGAGCTTCGAGGTCACCCTCTCGCTCGTCGACGCCCGCGTGGGCGGCACCGTCACGGCGGAAATGCACATCACGGACGAGACGTGCCTGGACGCCTACGACCCGAACATCCTGCTCTCCGACGCCATGGGCCACGTCTACGCAGGCCCCGAGTGGGCCGCGCGGACGTCGGGCGATTGCCAGGACGGCGTCTACGAGGTGTCGTTCGACATCCCCGCGACCGAGATGGGGCACCAGCCCTTCGGCGGATGGGACGCCACGATCTATCCCCTCTCGGACACCCTGGGCAACTCGGCGGACCTGTACCACCCGAGCTTCTTCGGCAAGCGGTACTTCACGTACGCCGCATCGCCGGATGCGGTGAGCGACGTGCAGGTCACGTCCACGGACAGTGGCGGGCTCACGGCGTCCTGGTCCGTGCCCGAGGCCAATGGCGCACCGATCAGCCGGTACGTCGTCGAGATCGAGGACGTCTCCGGGGACGTCGTCTACACCACGGCGGTGCAGGATCCGCTCCTCGACAATGCGGCCGTGCCCCTCGTCGACGGTCACCGGTACCGGCTCGAGGTGACGGCGCACAACGTTGTGGGCGGGACGGAGACCACCGGCGTCTCCTTCTGGACCGATGTCGCGAAATACACGCCGCCGGTGGAGTCGCCCTTCGTGGACATCACCCCGGAGACCACCTTCTACCCGGAGATGGCCTGGATGGCCGAGAACAGCATCTCCGGCGGCTGGGACACCGGCGAGGGCCGGAAGGAGTACCGCCCCCACACCGCCGTGGACCGCGACGTCATGGCCGCCTTCCTCTACCGCCTCGCCGGCTCCCCCGAGTACACCCCGCCGGTGGAGTCGCCCTTCGTGGACATCACCCCGGAGACCACGTTCTACCCGGAGATGGCCTGGATGGCCGAGAACAGCATCTCCGGCGGCTGGGACACCGGCGAGGGCCGGAAGGAGTACCGCCCCCACACCGCCGTGGACCGCGACGTCATGGCCGCCTTCCTCTACCGCCTCGCCGGCTCCCCCGAGTACACCCCGCCGGTGGAGTCGCCCTTCGTGGACATCACCGCGACGACCACGTTCTACCGGGAGATGGCCTGGATGGCCGAGAACAACATCTCCGGCGGCTGGGACATCGGCGAGGGCCGGAAGGAATACCGCCCCCACACCGCCGTGGACCGCGACGTCATGGCCGCCTTCCTCTACCGCCTCGCCGGAGTCCTCTGAACGCCCGGACTCGTCCTGACCGTGGTTCCCCGGGCGGTGCGGATTGCCGGCGACCATCCGGATGACCGCGGCACCGGATGCATCAGTACGCCATCGGCACTACTCCCGCGAACCGGCCGTCCTCCGACAGCTGCACTCCGTGGTACCTGAACGTGCGCATGATGATCCGGCGGTCCAGGATGGCCACCCCGTCGAAGCCGTCCAGCAGCTGCTGCTCCACCCTGAGCAGGTCCATGGGGTCGGTCAACCACACCATCATGTAGAGGCTGGACTCGCCCGTCACGGTGGCCATCATGTGCAGGGTGGGAGCTGAATGCCCGGTGACGCCGACAGTCGTCGATGTAGTCGATGATCACTCGATGAGGTGGTCTCGCTCCGCCGCTGCGACAAGCGCCGAGGCGGTCGTGAGGATCTCGTTCTCCGTCGAAGGCGCCCCGGTGTCGACCTCCGCGCTGGACCCGGTTGCGCAGCGTGGCCCGGTTGATGCGCAGCAGCTCCCCGACCCGGCTGCGGAACTCCAGCTTGGACTCCCGGGTCTCCTCCTGGCGCTCCTGGTACATCCTCCCGGCCCCGGCACCGCTACCCTCCGGGTCGGGCACCGTCACACGGTGGATGCGTCACCGTGCCGGTGGGCAACCCTCCACTCACCGGACTCGCGGCGGTACACCTGAGTGACTCGCAACGTGTAGGTACGCGGCTGACCGTCCACCGAAACCGAGGTGTGCTCGAGGCCGGCCGTAAATGCCATGTCGCCCACCACGTCGTAGGCCTGCAGGTCCACGGCGTACGACGTGCAGTCGGAGAAGCTGCTGCCGAGGGCACTGAACAGCTCGTCGATCTCATGCTGGCCGTTGGCATTGCGCCATGCACCCAGGACGGTCACGGGCTCGTTGCGCGACCAGAGCGCCCTCCGGGGAGCGCAGTTGCCGTTGTGGAGCGCGAATTCCGCGTCGTACAACTCCGTCCTGACCCAGGCAAGGAACTCATCGCGATCGGTCATACCGTCAGTATGCTCCTGGGCGGTCGTCGCACAAGGGCGACCACCCAGTTCGTCTCCATGCTCGCCCAGTTCACCGGGAGCAGCCTCGCCTCATGGGTGGCCGTTGCCGGCGCGCACGACGGGACGCGGGCCGGGGCGCTGGCGAAGGAGACTTGCCATGAGCTCGACAACAGCGGTGCAGCACCCTCGAGTGCCCCGCCTGACCGCGACCCCGGAGCCGCGCCGGCGCAGCTACGCCCACCACCCCGCCACCGTGGACCCGGCCACCCGGACGGACGCGTCGCGTCGGCTGTGGCCCAGGGTGTCGGCGGGGACCGATAGCGTGGCGGGAGACCTGCAACCACGGGCAGCGACCCCGCGACCGACCGAGGAACCTCCATGACGAGCATCCGATTCCTCCACACGAGCGACTGGCAGCTGGGCATGACCCGGCACTACCTCGAGGGCGAGGCGCAGTCCCGCTACACGGGCGACCGGGTCGAGACGATCCGCCGCATCGGGGAGCTGGCCCGCGCCCGGGAGTGCGCCTTCGTGGTGGTCGCCGGCGACGTCTTCGAGCACGCCAACCTGAGCCGGCGGGACGTCGGCCGGGCCCTGGACGCGATGGGCTCCGTGGAGCTGCCGATGTACCTGCTGCCCGGCAACCACGACCCCCTGGGGCCGGGGTCGATCTACTCCCAGGAGGCCTTCCGCGAGCTGAAGCCGGACAACGTGGTGCTCCTGGACGGGGTGGGCCCGTGGCCGGTCGCCGAGGGCGTCGAGCTGGTGGCCGCGCCCTGGCGCAGCAAGCGTCCCGACACGGACCCGGTCGCCCCGGCGCTGGAGGGCCTGGACGCCGACGGCAGGCTGCGCGTCGTCGTCGGCCACGGCATGCTCGACGAACTGGATCCCGACCGCACGTCCCTGGCGACCGTGCGCCGGGCGCCCCTGGACGAGGCCCTGGAGCGCGGGGCGATCCACTACGTGGCCCTGGGCGACCGCCACATCCGCTGGCCCGAGGACGACCGCGGCGCGATCCACTACTCCGGGACCCACGAGTCCACCGGTTTCCGGGAGCACGGCCGCGGGCACGTCCTGGAGGTCGCCCTGGACGGCACGACCGCGGAGGTGACCTCCCACGAGGTGGGCCGCTGGGAGCACCGTGTCCTGCGGTGGCAGCTCGACGGGCCCGACGACGTCGACGCCCTGCGCGCCGAGCTGTCGGCGCTCACGCCCAAGGAGCGGATCATCCTCAAGACCGTCTTCACCGGAACCCTCAACCTCACCGACTCCGCACGCCTGGACGCCCTGCTCGAGCAGCAGGCGGAGGTCTTCGCGAGCCTCGACGCGTGGGAGCGGCACACCGACCTGGCCGTCGTCCCGGACGAGCACGAGTTCGAGGACCTCGACGTCGGCGGCTACGCCGCGGACGCCGTCGCGGAGCTGCGGGACCTGGCCGCCTCCGACGCCGAGAGCGCGGCCACCGCCGGTGACGCGCTCCGACTCCTGTACCGCCTCGTGGGAGGAGCCCCCCGATGAAGCTGCACCGCCTGAAGCTGGAGAACTTCCGGGGCGTGTCCTCGCGCGAGATCGAGCTGCCCGAGTCGGGCGTCGTCGTGGTGGCCGGCCGCAACGAGGTCGGCAAGACCTCGATGATCGACGCCCTGGACGCGCTGATCAGCCTGCCGGACAGCAGCAGGAAGCGCGTGATCACCGAGGCGCAGCCCACGGGCCAGGACGTGCCGGTCGGGGTCGAGGCGGAGTTCTCGATCGGCGCCGTGCGCGTCGTCTACGCCAAGCAGTGGCTGAAGAAGGCCGGCACGACGCTGCGCCACGTCGCGGGCCCCCGCACGGGCGACGCGCTCACCGGGCGCGACGCCCACGACGCCGCCGAGCAGCTCTGGGCCACCGCCGACACGAACCTCTGGGAGGCGCTGCGCTATCTCCAGGCGAGCGGCCTGACCCAGAGCGCCCTGACGGACAGCGCCGCCCTGCGCCGGGCCCTGGAGTCCCACGCGGGCCGGACCGGCGGCGACGACCGGGAGGTCACCACGCTCCTGCAGCGCGTGGGCGAGGAGTGCGAGAAGTACTGGACGGCGCAGCGCCGGAAGAACGCCAAGTACGTCCAGGCCGAGACGGACTGCCGGACGGCCGAGGCGACGGCCGAGGAAGCGGCCGCGCAGCTGAGGGAGATCGCGAAGGTCGAGGAGCAGCTGGCGGACCTCGTGGAGGAGATCGCCTCCACCACGGCCAGGCTCGGGACGCTCCGCACGGAGAAGTCCGGGCTGGACCGCTCGGCGGAGCAGATCGGCGCCGTGCAGCAGCAGCTGCAGGAGGCGCAGCGCCGCCGGGACGGCGCCCGTGTCGAGCTCGAGCGCGCCCGCGAGCGCGGGCAGCGCCGCGCGGAACTCGTGGCGGCGGTCACCGACGCCGAGGAGCGCGGCGCGGCGCTCGCCGACGAGCTGCGCGCCCGAGAGGTGGAGCTCGAGCCGGTGCGCCGCGACTGCGCCGAGGCCGAGGAGCGCCGTGCCGCGGCGCAGCGGGCCGTGCAAGAGACCCGTGCGCTCCACCGGTCCGCGCGGGACGACCGCACCCACCTCGACGACGTCGACCGCCACCGCCGCGTGACGGCGGCCCTCGAGTCCCTCGGGACGGTCCGGGAGCGGCTGACGGAGCTGCGCTCCCGGCCCGGCACCGACCTGGACGAGGACGTCCTGGACGTCCTCGAGCAGGCAGAGCGCGCCGCCGACCGCGCCGAGGCCGAGCTGGCGGCCGGCAGCGCCCGGGTCGAGTTCGCCGCGCTCGGCACGACGCGGTCGCTCCTCCGCGACGGCTCCCCGCAGGAGGTCTCGCCCGAGGAGCCGTGGTCCGTCCCGGTGACCGGCGACGTCGAGGTCGAGATCCCCGGGGAGTGGCACGTGCGGATCTCCCCGGAGCAGGGCATCGAGACCCGCCGGGAGGCCTCCCGGAAGGCCGCCGGGGCGTTCGCCGCACTGCTGGAGCGGCACGGGGTCGGCTCCGTCGCCGAGGCCCGGGCCGTGTGGCGGGAGGCCCAGGAGACCGCGCGGCAGGTCCGCGCGGCCGAGGCGGAGCGCGACCGTCTCCTGGAGGGAGAGGACGAGGGCCGCCTGCGCGACGACCGGGAGCGTCTGAGCGCCTCGATCGACCGGTACACCGCCCAGCGGCCCGACGACGTCCCGCTTCCCGCCTCGGTGGACGTCGCCCAGGAGCGGGTGGACGCGGCCGAGACGGCCCTGCGCGAGGCGGAGGAGGCCTCGAGCCGCGCCGACGGCGCCGCCGAGGCCGCGCGGAGCACCCTGCAGTCCCGCCAGACGGCGCTGCACTCGCTCCAGGGCGCCGTGACCGAGCAGGAGCGGGCGCTCGCCGGCGCCCGGACCGCGCTCGGGGAGGCACGCGGGGACGTGCCGGACGAGGACCTCGACCGGGCCGTGACCACGGCCACCGGGACCGTCGACTCCGTCCAGGAGGAGATCGACGCGCACGAGGCGACGCTGTCCCGGCTGGACGCGCAGCAGGTGCTCCACGACCGCGAGCTGGTGGCCCAGCAGATCGCCGGGCTGGACTCCCTGCTGACCGAGCGGCGGAGCCGGCGGAGCTCCCTGGAGGGCCGGCTCGAGGGCATGGGCCGCGACCGCGTGCAGCTCGACCACGACCGGGCCGAGACGGCGCTCGCGGCGGCCCGGCGCCACCTCGCCGGCGTCGAGCGGCGGGCCGAGGCCGCCCTGCTCCTGGAGCGGACCCTGCGCCGGCACCAGGAGCGCGCCCACGCCCAGTACGTCAAACCGTTCCGCACCACCGTCGAGCGGCTGGGCCGCTCCGTGTACGGGCCGGACTTCGAGGTGGAGGTCAGCGAGTCCCTGGAGATCGTGAAGCGGCGGCTCGACGGCGACTGGCTGCCGTTCACCGCGCTGTCCACCGGCGCCAAGGAGCAGATGGTGATCCTCATCCGGCTCGCCACCGCCCTGCTCGTGGACCCCGAGGACGGGGTGCCCGTCCTGCTCGACGACGCCCTCGGCCACTCCGACCCGCAGCGGCTCCGCCGGCTCGGACAGGCCATCACGGCCGCCGGGGAGCAGACCCAGGTGATCGTGCTGACCTCCAACCCCGAGCGCTTCGCGAACCTGCAGCAGGCGCGGCGGATCGAGATGTGAGATACGCCGGGCTCACGCAGCGCCGCACCGCCCGGGGGCCCGGGACCGGCGGCTCCCCGGACGGCCCGTGAGGTCGCTCAGACGAGCCAGGCGGCCACGGCGTCGGGGTGCTCGTCCATCCACTGCCGGGCCGCGTCCAGCGGGGCGAGGCCGTCGAGGTTGACCGCACGGTCCATCGCGTTCACCGCGGCCAGGGTGAAGCGGATCCGGCCGAGCACCTCCCGGGTGCGGTCCGGCAGTCGGCCGACGGCCTCGCGGTGGGCCACCAGGGAGGCGCGGTCCGGGGGCGGGAAGACACCGAGCGGATCGGCCAGGGGGCGGAGGTCGTGCACGTCGTTGAGGTACTGCGGCTGCCACAGGGGCGTGACGAACCAGTCCCCGGCGGCGATCCGGGCGTTGACGGTGTCGATGATCGCGTGGATGTCGCCGATCCGATGGGTCCATCCGGCCTGGTCCAGCCCGTAGTCGGCCACGAGCTTCTCGGAGCGCATGGTCAGCCCGGCGCCCGCCGTGGTGCCCTGCACCACCAGTGTGGCCATCCGCGCCGTCACCTCGGGGCGGGCCAGGTCGGAGAGCTCGCCGACCTGATCGGCGGGCACGTAGCCGGGCACCGCCCAGAAGAACCGGGCCCCCTCGAACAGCGGGGCCACCTCGACGACCCGGTCACTGATCTGCTCCCAGTACGTGCCGTGCCCACCGGGCAGCCAGCTGTCCGCGAACAGGTGCAGCTCCCCCTCGGCCAGCAGCGGATACATCTGCGGGTGCGGCCCCTCGCGCACCTCGACGTCGTGACCGAGCCGCAGCAGCACCTCCTCCACCACGGCGGCGGCGACCTGGTGGAAGGACTCGTCGATCCGGCCCAGCACCACCGGGCCCGGTGTCGAAGACATCATCGGGTCCTCCCCTCTCGTCGTGTCCCGGCCGGCGGGCCGGCGCGTCTGCGAACGCGGTGACGGGAGCATCGTAGCGGGGGTCCGCGGGCGAGGTCAGCCGATCCGGTGGGAGTACCACTGCTGCACGCCCCCTGAGAACACGGCGTTCCGGACGTCGGCGTCGTCCGCGAAGCAGGTCCGCCGGAAGGTGGCATCGCGGGCAGAGCGGGTGCGAGGAGGGTCGGCGACCGGGCCGACGTCGCGGACCCCGTCAGCCCTCGGCCACGCGCCTCCCGGAGGCCGCGGAACCGTTCCGGCGGCCGAGGCCGACGAGCACGACCAGGGCCAGCACGATCACCATCACCGCGTAGCCGATCGCCGTGGGCACCAGGCCGGCCGCGCCCGCGACGGCACCGGCCGCCACGGCCGGGATGCTGTGGGACAGGTAGCTGACGACATAGATCGCCGAGAGGAGCCCCGCCCGCTCGTGGACCGCAGCCCGGGGCAGCAGTGTGCGCAGCACCCCGAGGAAGCCGGTGCCGAAGCCGACCCCGGCCAGCACCGTGGCCGCGAGGTACAGCCCGACGGAGCCGACGACGAGCGCCGCGATGGTGACCGCCATGCCCGCCACGAGCAGGCTCATGCCCATGGCGAGCAGGCGGTGGGGTGCGGTCGAACCGAAGACGAGGATCGCGATCCCGCCGGTCCCCGTCAGGGCGGCCACCACGAGCCCGGTGAGGACCACGGAGTCCGACCCGGTCAGCGACCGCACGAGGCTGGGGCCGAGGGAGATGATCAGCCCGCCCAGGGACCAGCACGCCGCCGCGGCGGGCAGCACCCACACCGCCGGGCGCCGCACGTCAGGCGGGAACTGGACCCGTGGCCGCAGCGAGGCCAGCACCCCGGGAGCACGCTTCACGGTCTCGGGGCCGAGCGCCGTGCCCACGACCTGGAGCACCAGCAGCCCCAGCAGCACGAGGTAGATGAGGTGGATCCTCCCCGGGGCCGCGGCGACGATGAGGCTCGAGGCCACGGCCCCGCCGGCCAGGCCCAGGATCGGTCCCGCGCCGGTGAGCACGGTCCCCAGCCCCCGGCGGCCCACCGGCTCGAGCTCGATCACGTAGGCGCCCAGGGCACCGGTGGCGGTGCCGGTCGCCACGCCCTGGACCACGCGGGCCGCCACCAGGGCCGTCTCGTTGTCGGCGAGCACGAACACGACCATCGCGGCGATCTCCAGGACCAGGGCCACCAGCAGCACCGGGCGGCGCCCGAGGTGGTCGGACAGCGACCCGACCGTGAGCAGGGCGGTGAGCAGGGCCACGACGTAGGCGGCGAAGATGACGGTCAGCACGACCGGCGGGAAGCCCCACAGGTCCTGGTACACCGGGTACAGCGGACTGGGTGCGCTGGAGGCGGCCAGGAGCACCACGAGCACGGACGCCTGCACCCAGAAGGCCGCACGGGCCGGGAGCACGGGACGACGGCGCGGTGCGGCGCCGGGGGCGGAGGGCATGCGGACCTTTCACGACGGACCAGGGGAACGCGACGTCGTCGCGTGGCTCTCACGGTAGCCCCACCCCCGGTGGATCGCAGACGCTGCGCCGCGTCCTGATCCGGATGTCCGTCGCCGGACACCGTCCCGGCGCCCACGCGGCCCGTGCGGTTCTCCCGGAGCCCAGCCGCGGCTCAGGGGCATCCGGCGCGCAGGGACCGCCATCCGCGTCCCCGGCGCCGGTGTCCGCTAGCGTTCGCCATGGCCGGCGCACCCGGTCCTGCTCCTGGGACGGGGAATGTCCAGGGGTCCAGCCGGGCGCAGCCCGGCGGTGAGCGAGGAGTCCGATGACCCAGATCCGGCCCGTGGTCCACGCCGAGCGCAGGGCGCTGATCCGATGACCCGCCGACGACGCGTGTTCAGGGAGGACGCCTGGAGGCGCTTGGAGCCTCGTCAGAAAGGGCTGGTCGCCGGGGTCGTGTTCGGCACGGCGGTCTGGTCGATGACAGGGCAGATCCTCTGGATCGCCGTGGGCACGGGCTGCGGTGTCGGAGTCGGCTGGTGGGTCGGCCGGCGCCGGGACCGCCGGACCGAACGCCGCACACCGGTCCGAGCACCCGTGGGCCGTGCGGACCACCGCCGGGAGGAGACACCGGAGCACCGGGAGTCCAGGCTGCGCTCGGCCGCCATGCACAACGGCGGCCGGATGGTGGAGGGCAGGCAGCTCCGGGGTGCCGCGCTCGAGCGGATGCGCGGCACCGTTCCGGGCTTTCCGCCGGAGCGCTACGAGGCCGAGCTCGACAACGCGCTGGCCCGGATCGACGAACGCCGGGTCGAGGTGCTGGCTCGCCGCGCCCAGCACGTGGCGGAGGCCCGCGAGCTGGACATGCTCAACGCGGTGTTCGCCCTCCACTACTTCAACCAGCGGTTCTCCGGGCACGTCGGTGAGTACGGCCTGGGCCGGATTGACCTCGTCGACGCCCTGGGGGACCTGTACTCGCGCGAGCAGATCAACGAGGCGGTGACCCGCGCCGACGCCCTGATCGACGACGGGCAGCGCTGCGCGTACTTCTCCGACGACGACGGCCGGCAGATCCGGTGGCTGCGGCAGAACCACCCCGGGTTCGTCGAGGCACACCTCCACCGGGCGGCCGACTGGGGCTACATGCTCAATCGTTGACCTGACCACGGCCGGGACCGGCGGCCTCCGCGCCCATGGTGCCCGTGCCGGAGCTTCCTGACGTCGTGCCCCGCGTCGTGCTCGTCCGCCCCGAGCAGCTCGCCACGTGCTCGACGCGCCGCATTCACCTCACGCTGGTCGTCTGTTCGGATTCATCGACTGGAGTCGGTCACCGGAAGCACCCGAGCGATCCAGTGAGGACACGACCGAGATGACGACAGCACCGACACGGACGACGACCCCCGTAGGCCGCCGCGGACTCCTCAAGGCCGGTGGTGCGCTCAGCGCCGCCGCCGCGCTGTCCGCGCTGATGGGCAACACCGCGCACGCCGCCGAGGGCCGCCGGCACGGGAACGACACGATGCAGGCGCCGGACAACGGCGGCTACGGGCCGCTGCAGCCGGCACCCGGCGGCGAGCTGCTGCTGCCGGCCGGCTTCAGCTACGTGGCCTTCGGCCACACCGGCACCCCCATGAGCGACGGCACGCCGACGCCGGGAAAGCACGACGGCATGGCCGCGTTCCCGGGCGAGAACGGCACGATCCGCCTGGTGCGCAACCACGAGCAGGCCGAGGGCCCGGCCTTCGGCGAGCGCAGCTACAACCCCAACGCCGCCGGCGGCACGACCAACCTGGTCTTCGACCCGGCCACCATGGCGCTGGTCAGCACCCACCCGTCGCTGACCGGCACCATTCGCAACTGCGCCGGCGGGCCCACCCCGGCGGGGACGTGGCTGACCTGCGAGGAGACGTTCACCGGCCTGGACGTGGAGCACCCGCACGGCTACGTGTTCGAGGTCCCCGCCGACGCCACCGCGCCCGTGGACCCGGTGCCGCTGACGGCGATGGGCCGCTTCGTCCACGAGGCGGTGGCCATCGACCCGCGGAGCGGGATCGTCTACGAGACCGAGGACCGCGGCACCTCGGGGTTCTACCGGTTCATCCCGGACGACCGCGAGAACCTGGCCGCCGGCGGGCGGCTGCAGATGCTGGCCGTCAAGGACCGCCCCCGCTACGACACCCGTCTCAGCCAGCGCGTCGGCACCCCTCTGCCGGCCGAGTGGGTCGACATCGCGGACCCGGATCCGGACAGCTCCGACACCCTCGCCGTGTTCAAGCAGGGCTTCGGGCAGGGCGGGGCGGTCTTCGCCCGGCTCGAGGGCGCCTGGTACGGCGACGGCTCGATCTACATCAACTCCACCAGCGGCGGCGACGCCGGCCTCGGCCAGGTGTGGGAGTACCGGCCCCGCGGTAACTCCGGCGGCCAGCTCGTGCTGGTCTACGAGTCGACCGACCCGGAGGTGCTGCAGGCCCCGGACAACCTCTGCGTGTCCCCGAACACCGGCGGTCTGGTCCTGTGCGAGGACGGCGGCGGCAAGGACCTGCTGCGCGGCGTCACCACCGAGGGTCTGATCTTCGACCTGGTGGAGCTCAACAGCCCCAACACCAGCGAGCTGGCCGGCGCCACCTTCAGCCCGGACGGCCGGATCCTGTTCTTCAACGCGCAGAGCCCGGGGACCACCTACGCCGTCACCGGCCCGTGGGAGAACGGCGCGCTGTAACGCGGCCGCGGCGGACACCGTGGCTGGTTCCCCGGACGACAGGCAGTGACCCCGCGCAGCCCAGGGGTCACTGCCTGTCGTCTAGGATCGACCCTCGAGTGAGGTGGCACACAGAGTCTTGGCCGCCGAGGTGAGGGGTCGGCATGAGCATCGAGGACGAGCGTCGTTCCCGGCCTGCTGCCGTCGGGACGGACGGGCAGGAGCCGGGCGGGCGACCCCCGGCCACCCGCAGCACTCGAGCGGCCGGCCTGGAACGGGCCCTGGAGGCCGTCCGACAGATGGGGATCGAGGCGAGCGAGCTGCTGCGCACGGAGGGCCTGAAGCCGGCCAGGCTCGTGTACGTCCCGGAAGGCGCCAGGTCCTACCCCCTGGTCGGTCAAGCGTTCTCGGGGGTCAGGTGCGGCGACGGGTGGCACGTGGTCCGCGGCGTCGTCGTCGGCACGGACGGCCGGCTGTGGGCACGCCGGCGGGTCGCCGACCCCACACCGCACAAGGACCTGGGTGCCTGGCGGCTGGACGTGGAGCCGCCCGGCGGTGCGCTCCGCCTGCCGCCTCCCGTCGAGTACGACGGAGTGTCCCTCCACACCGTGCGCCGGGTCTCCGAGGACGAGTACCTGAAGGTCGACCTCATCGACCGTCTCGTGGACGGCTACGCGCGGTTGCTCATCCTCCATCAGCGCCGGACGTCCTGAGCAAGGCGCCCCGCTCCTGCGACGACGTCGCCCGGCGCCGGGAACCGATGCCGCTGACTCACGTCCGCACGCGCCCTGCGGGTCCGCCCCGCACACCCGGGTGTGTGGGAGCGACAGCCCCGCGGGACCTGCGGCACCGGCTCGGACAGGGCGGCGCGGCCCGGAAGAGTCCGACGCCTCCCCTTTCCCACTAGGCACGACAATTACCTTCCTCGGAATGGACCCCCTAGACTGTCCCGGGCGGTCGGGACCCTCCCCGGGGTCCGGCACTGCCCTGACTGTCGGCGCCCCCTGAGGACCCTCAGCGCCCATTCCCGAGAAAGAAAGCGAACACCATGATCTCCCCCCGTCCGGACCACGCCACGACCCCGGCCCGCCGCCGTGTGCGAACGACGGCGCTTCGAGCAGGTGCCGGCCTCCTGGCCGTCGCGGTCCTGGCCCTGAGCGCCCCTCCGGCCCAGGCCGTGATCACCAGCTCCGCCGGCTGGCACCCCACCAGCGGCACCGACCGGACGTTCCACGCGGACAACGGCGTCACCCTGAACTACCACTACTACGCCGAGGGCGTGGACTGGGACCGTCCGGCCGGGGCGGTGTTCTACTTCGACGGGGACGGCACGACCCGCGCCGAGCAGCCCGAGGGTCGCTTCGCCGCCCGCCTGGCCGAGGTCGCCGCCGACACCAACCGGGCCTTCGTGTTCGTCGAAGCACCCAACGGCACCCGCAGCTGGCGGGCCGGGGACACCGCGGCCACCGCCGAGGCGGTGCGCGAGTTCGCCACCACCAACATCACCCCCACCACCGACGCCGGAGTGCTGATGGCCGGCTACTCCGGCGGTGCGGAGTTCCTCTCCCGGAGCCTGCTGCGCCACGGCATGGACTGGCTGCCGGCCGGGTCCGGGGCGGCGTTCATCGGGGGCGGCGGCACGTACGGCAAGCCGATCGCGGAGGCCACCTCGGCCACCGCGGCCACCGGGCTGAGCTGGGTCGTGGGCGACCAGGACGGCGCCTACGCCACCGGCTCCGGGTCCTGGTCGGCCAAGGCGGCCGCCGCCGAGGCCGAGGCCGAGTACCGGGACGCCGGCTACGACGAGACCCAGCGCATCACCACCCTCGGAGCCCACACCGACTACGACATCCCCGCCGTGGTGGCGAACCGCCTGTCCGAGCTCGGGAAGTGACCGCCCCCGGACAGCGGTGATGCGCACATGGACCCGGGGTGCACGCGCCGCCCCTTCCCGGCAGTCCCGCCGCCTCCTCCGGGTGTCGGAGGCTCGTGTGCTGTCCGCAGTGGCCGGGGCCCTCGTCCCCGAGGGCTCCGGCCACTGCCGTGCCCGGACCGGCCTCCGGCGTCGTGTGGTGCCATGCCGGCAGGGATTCATCGTGGCCGCGGAGAGCGGAACGACTCACAATGGACCCGTGAAGGCGCCCACGAGGAGGGATCGACGTGCCTGTCGAGACGGGCCGAGATGTCGTCGCCCAGGTGCCGGACCAGGGATCGTGGACAGCCGGCCTGCCGGTCACCGCATCACCCCACAGGAGGAGCACGTCATGACATCGGTCCGCGAACGCGGTCTACCACTGCTCAGGCGCCACTTCGAGGACCAGGGCTGGCGGGTCCGGGAGTCCACGCGCGGCCACCTGCCGGTCCTGGTGGTAGACCGGGGCGGCGTCAAGCGGACGGTGCGATGGTCGACGAAGTCCTCCGGCTCCTGGCAGACGAGCATCACCAATGAGCCCTTCGTCGGGGATCTGCACTCGGACCGGTTCTGGGCCTTCGTGGACGCCTCCGCCGAGCCGCGCATCTACGTGGTGCCCGAGCACGCCGCCCGCACCGCCATACGGCAGGGGCACGAGGAGTACCTGGCCCGCCACGGGGGCCATCCCGCCAAGACCGACAAGACCGCCAAGAAGGCCAGGAAGACCAAGAGCACCCATTTCGCGATGCACCCGGACGTCGTGGAGCAACTGGTGCGGGACTATCCGAGCCGCTGGCACTGAACGGCCGATCTCGGCTCACACGACGTGATCCCGGGCCGACGACGCATGTCGCCCACGAAGCAGCTTGGCGATGAAGCGCGCTGGAAGCAGCGCCCCCATGTCGACGCGGCAGAAGCGCGACAGCCCCAGGCCTACGGCCGCGTACGCGTCGGCGGCATGTTCCTCTTCTCTCGGGTGCGCCGAACAGTCATCATCGTCGAACGACGAAGTCACCGAGATCGAAGGAACACCAGCCATGTCACGGGTTCGCGTCCACAACTTCTCCATCTCCCTCGACGGATACGGCACCGGTGAAGGTCTGAGCCAGGACGCCCCCTTCGGGCACGCCGGAGAGAGGCTGCACGAATGGATGTTCGCCACCCGGTGGTGGGATCCCGGCGGCAGCGGTGGCGTGGACGACGCCTTCGCCCAGCAGCACGGCGTGGGGATCGGCGCCGAGATCATGGGGGCGGGGAAATTCGGTTATCCCGGCTGGCACGATGACCCCAGATGGACGGGCTGGTGGGGTCCCAACCCACCGTTCCACACGCCCGTCTTCGTCCTCACCCACCACCCGCGCCCCTCCATCGAGATGGAGGGCGGCACGACGTTCCACTTCATCGACGCCTCACCCGCGGAGGCGCTCGAGACCGCCCGAACGGCCGCCGAGGGCAAGGATGTGCGGATCGGCGGAGGCCCCACCACGGTCCGCGACTTCTTCGCGGCCGGGCTCATCGATCATCTGCACGCGGTGGTCGTCCCGATCCTGCTGGGCCGTGGCGTGCGCCTCTGGGAAGGGCTCGAGGGTCTGGAAGCGGGCTACCAGGTCGAGGCCACCTCTTCACCCAGTGGAGTCACCCATATGACCTTCACCCGGACGAGCATCTGAACCGCCTCGGCCGGGAATCCGGCGGCTGTCGCAACCCATGGCCTCGACCGGCCAGCGACCGCACAACCCGCAACCGCCTGACACCCACTGGCCTCAAACACCTTGAAAAATTCCGTACCACTTCTCAGGCGCCACTTCGAGGACCAGGGCTGGCGGGTCCGGGAATCCACGCGCGGCCACCTGCCTGTCCTGGTGGTGGACCGGGGCGGCATCAAGCGGACGGTTCGATGGTCGACGAAGTCCTCCGGCACCTGGCAGACGAGCATCACCAATGAGCCCTTCGTCGGAGATCTGCACTCGGACCGGTTCTGGGCCTTCGTGGACGCCTCCGCCGAGCCGCGCATCTACGTGGTCCCCGAGCACGCCGCGCGCGCTGCCATCCAGCAGGGGCACGAGGACCACCTCGCGCCCCACGGGGGCCATCGCCCCCAGAGCGCCATGAAGGCCGAGAGCACCCATTTCGCGATGCACCCGGACGTCGTGGAGCAGCTGGTGCGGGACTATCCGAGCCGCTGGCACTGAGCGGACGACGTCGCCGCCTGCGCCGTCACGGGACCCGGGGCGGTGGCGCCACCCGCGGCGTGGTCATGAGGCCGTCGACGCCGCCTGGCTCTCCGTGGTGTTCGAGCGCAGAAGTCGAGGCACGATCGGGGCGTTCCGAAGAGAGACCTCCAGATCGGCCAACAGGTCCGCCAGCTGCTCACGGCGCTCCTCGTCGAAATCCTCGAGCAGCCGGAGGCAGTTGTCGAAGTGGGCGTCGGAGACCTCGTCGATCAGCTCGCGTCCCTTGGCGGTGAGCGTCACGAACACCACCCGGGCGTCGTGGGGATCCCGGTCACGGGTGACGAAGCCCGCCTCCTCGAGCCGACGCACCCGCAGGGTGAGGCCACCCGTCGTCACGAGGGTCTGGCGGGCGAGGTCTCCTGCCGTGAGGGTGAAGTCGGGTTCACGGCGCAGGGCCACCATGACGTCGAACCCAGCGTCGTTGAGGCCGTAGTGGTCGAACACTTCGTTGATGTGCTCCCGGTAGAGAAGATACGTCCGGTGCAGGCGCCCGAAGACCTGCATCGCGGACACGTCGAGCTCGGGCCGCACGGTCCTCCACCGGCCCACGATGGCGTCCACGCCGTCGGGACGCGGGGAGAGAGATTTGCCGTTCATGCTTAGCACCATTCACTAACGGGATTTGTTGATCAGGACCTCGGCATGGGACACGTTCACGGCCCGCAGGAGATCCTTCGATACTATCGCCAGCCGGGCCCGACCTCAGCCACCGGTGGCCGAGCCGAGGATGCCCTGGGCCTCGACCTCCACGCGCAGCCCCTCGTCCACCAGGGCGGACACCTCGACCATCGTGGAACACGGGAAGTCGCCGGTGAAGGCCTCCGCCCGTGCACGTCCGACGGCGGACCTGTCCGTCATGTCCGTGAGGTAGACGCGCAGGGTGAGCAGGTCGTCCAGGCATCCGCCGCAGGCCTCCACGAGGGCACTCAGCCGGCGGAAGACCTCCTGGGCCTGCAGGTAGGCGTCGTCGCCGCCGACGACGCCCTCCGGAGACCCGGCGTGCATGCCCGAGAGGAAGACGTGGTCCCCGTGCACGCGGGCGTTGCTGAACATGCGCTCCCGGGGCGGCTCCGGCACCGTCGGAGCGACGGCCCGTGTCACCGGGCCACGACCGCTCGCCGCTCGTCCGACTCCCGGGCCAGCCTCTCGCGCACCGGCAGGAAGTCGTACGTCGGGTAGAACTCCGTGCTGAAGACACCCCACGCGCGGCGCTCCAGTTCCACGTTGACCCGGTGGAGGTCCTCCGCCGGCAGTCGCAGGGTCACGATCTGGCCGACGCCCATGGCGACCACCCAGGACACGATCTCGCAGCCCTCGGGGGGAAAACCGTGCCACCAGTCGCTGCCGTCCAGCTTCCCCTGCAGCTGCTCCAGGTTCTGCGACTGGTCGTGGCGCAGGAACACCGTGAGCATCATGGTGCCCTCCCCCGAGGTCTCGGTCACTGGTCGGCCCCGACCATTGACTGGGCCTGCTTCTGCGCGTCCGCGCGGTACATCCGACGGATCCGGGCGACGCCGAGGTCGTGCTGGTAGAGGTGCTCGTCGACGTCGGCGTCCGCGGCCAGGACCTCGAGGACGGCACGGTCCTGCTCCAGAACGTTCCAGTGGTTGGCCTCCAGACGCACGCGGTAGAGGAAGCGCCAGACCTCACGCTCCCAGCCGGTGACGCGACGGGTCCGCCAGTGGAAGATCGCCGAGTTGTCCTTGTCGATCGGGGTCGACATCCCGACGATGCCGAACACCCCGCCCGGGCCGGCGTTGGGCGCGTAGGGGATCTCCAGGTCGACGTAATCCATGGCCTCGCGGCAGAACTCGACCCAGTCGAAGTTCACGCCGCGCTGATCGGTCTTCTCGAAGAAGAACCCGCGGTCGGTCTCCCGGATGCGGAACCGGGCGGAGGTATCCCCGCCGAACATGGAGTGCGAGTCGCGGTGGAGGAAGGCGCCGTGCATGGGGTCGAGGACGTTGTCCATGTAGAAGCGCCACGGCCCGGCCCACTCCGCGTAGTTCGAGAACCAGGAGACCTCCGGGTCATCGAGCCGATCGGGGAGCGTGAACTCGGTGGGCTCGGAGTCCTCCGTCAGCGGGACGAACGCGAAGATCGTGTCGGCCGCTTCGACGACCTTCAGCGAGGGAACGGCCTGCTTGCCCTCGAGCGCGCAGCCGGGCATACCGGGCACGGAGACGACCCTGCCGGCGCCGTTGACCTGGACGCCGTGGTACATGCAGGCCACACGGTCGCCCAGGTGCTGGCCCACCGAGAGCGGCGCGCTGCGGTGCGGGCACCGGTCCTCGATCATGTGGACCTGCCCCTGCGCGTCACGGAAGAGCAGCCAGTTCACGTCCAGGCGCTTGACCCGGACCATGTCGCCGCCCTGGACGAAGCGGGACGGGTAGATGGGGTACCAGCGGTCCCGCAGGCCGGTGGCGGCGATCTCCTCGGCGTCGAGCACCCGGCGGGTGCCGACGACGTTCTTGGGCTTGCGGGTCTTCTTGACGTTGATGGTGTCGGGCATGATCATGCTCCCAGTCGTCGCATCTCGGAACGGAAGTTCTCCTCGGTCCAGGGCCCGCCGTCCGGGGCGTGCAGCCCCATGTTGTTCAGTCCCTCGACCAGTCCGTGCAGGTCGTGGACACCGCGTCCGAAGACCTCCATGACGGAACCGGCCAGTTTCGTCTCGTAGGGGGTCATCGGGTGCGGGTGGGTCTGGTTCTTCTCCAGGTATGGGGAGGTCATGGCTGTTCTCCTACTCGGCGGGGTGGAGGGCGCGGAGCCCTTCGGCGATGGTCATGAATGAGGACGCCCACTCGTTGAACGAGGCGGGACGGGTCCGGTGGGCGGGAGCTGAGGTTCCGTCGATGATGACGAACACCCCGTTGTCCACGCCCCCGGCCACGGTCTGGGGCTTGGTGATGTCCGTGTCCGGCTCCGGGGCGGAGGCGATGACGAGGGTGGGCACGTGCACGTCCCGCAGGGTGTCCCAGTACTGCTCGTCGTTCTCGTCCACCAGGGGATCGGAGATCACCAGGCTGGTCAGCAGCTCCGGGTGGCGGGCCCCCAGCAGCAGCGCCCCGTAGGCCACGTCGCCGGCGACGAGGGCGTGCAGCGGGGCGATGCCCTCGGCGCGGATGTGCGCCGCGGCGTTCTCCACCCACTGCTCCACGCCGGCGCGGTCGTGGATGTCGTAGCCGGCGGTCGCGGGGGCCCAGTAGCCCGCCCGGAGGAAGCCGGTCTGGTCCAGGAACTGGGAGCCCTGTCCGGGGGTCCCGTCCAGGCACAGGACGAGGTCGCGGAGCCGGTTTCCGGCCGTGTCCTCGCCGGAGAGCTCGTCGATCAGTGCTGCGGAGTGGTCCATGTCATGCCTCTTCCGTGTCGCGGGGAATGTGCACCGGGGGGACGAAGGGTCCGGGAGGCGGGTTCAGCGACTCCACGTCGACCTCGATGATCGCGGGGCCCCTGGTCCCGACCGCCTCGCGGAGGGCGTCGGCGAAACAGACGGAGTCCTTGACGAGCCAGTGGGGCAGGTCCAGGGAGTGCGCCAGTGCGCCGAAGTTGGGGGTGAACAGGTCCACTCCGTGGCGCTCGAAGCCGTTGGCCGCCTGCATGTTGCGCAGCACCCCGTAGCCGCCGTCGTTGAAGACGACCACCGTGCACCAGGGGCGGGCTCCGGCGAGGGAGGCCAGCTCGCCCAGGTGCACGGCCAGGCCGCCGTCCCCGGCCATCACCAGGGTGGGGACGTCCGGGCGCCCCAGGGACGCGCCGATGCCCATGGCCAGGCCCTGGCCGATGCCGCCGCCGACCGGGAAGATGTTGCTCTCCCGCCGGTAGAACTCCAGCAGACGGTTGCCCCACTGGCTGGACGGGATGGTGACGTCGCGGGCGACGACGGACTCCCGGGGCAGCACCTCCCGGATGCCCCGGCAGATGTCGGCGTAGCCCCCGATGTAGGCGAAGAGGTCCTCCCGGACCTTGTCGCGGGTCTCGCGCACCCGGGTCCGCCACCCGGGGCCGGCGGCGGTGCCGTCCAGCCGCTCGACCAGGGCGTTGAGCACCAGGTACGCGTCGCCCTGGATCGCGACGTCCGCGGGGTGGACCCTGCCCAGCGCGGCCGGGTCGATGTCGATCTGGACGTGAGGGGTGGGCAGCTGCAGATGGTAGCTCTTCGTCTCGTTGGACCGGAAGTGGGTGCCGACGCTGAGCAGCAGGTCGGCGTCGGCCAGCAGGTCCCGCACGCCGGGGTCGGAGGCGAAGTTGCCGATCACCTGCGAGTGGTCCTCGGGGACGATCCCCCGCCCGGAGTTGCTGGTGAGCAGGCCCCCGTGCACGAGGCGCAGGAGCTCCTCCAGCGGCTCGCCGGCACCGGCCGCCCCGCCGCCGACCCAGATGAGGGGGCGTTGCGCGGCACGCAGCAGGTGGACGGCCTCCTCCAGGGCGCTCTCGTCCACCGGCTCCAGCCGCCGGGGGCGGGGCTCGAACGAGAGCTGGTTCTCCGGGCTCGCCAGGTACTGCAGGTCGGTGGGCCACTCCACGCTGGCGGGTCCGTGGGGGGCCTGCAGGATGTGCTCGACGGCGCGCTCGAGCTCCTCCTCGACCCGGTCCCGCTCGAGAACGGTCGCCGCGTAGGAGGAGACGGCCTCCAGCATCTGCAGCTGCCGGGGCACCTCGTGGATGACGCCGCGGTTGCTGCCGAGGAACTCGCTCTCGATCTGTCCCGTCACGTGCAGCACCCGGCTTCCCGCGGTGAGCGCCTCGACCATGGCCCCGGCCGCGTTGCCGGCGCCGGTGCCGGTGCTGGTCAGCGCCACGCCGATGCCGCCGGTGGCCCGCGCGTAGGCGTCGGCGGCGTTGACGGCGGCCGCCTCGTGACGGACCTCCACGAAGCGCAGGTCACGGGCGACGGCCTCGACCAGCGGCAGGTTGTGGATGCTGATGACCCCGAAGGCCGTGTCGATGCCGTGCCGGCGCATGACCTCGACGAGCACGTCGCCGCCGGTACGCCGGGCGGGTGCGGGCTGGTCGACCGTCGAGACGCCGCCCTGTGTTGCCGTGGTGGTGTCAGACATGACGCGCCACCCCTCCTCCGATGTCGAGTGAAATGCCGGTGGTGTAGCTGCTGCGCGGGGACAGCAGGGACACGATGGGGAAGGCGACCTCGTCGGCCGCCCCGAAGCGCCCCAGGGAGATCCCGCGCTCCGCGGCGATCCGGGCGCTCCACTGCTCGTAGCCCAGCTCCGTGCCGGCCGCCTCGAAGCGGCGCCGCCACTGACCCGTGTCGATGAGGCCCAGGCACACCGAGTTGACGCGCACGCCCTCGGCCGCGAGCTCGACGGACAGGGTCTTGGTGAGGTTGAGCAGGGACGCCCGCGCCGCCGAGGTGACCGCCAGCCGGGTCTCGGGCTGTTTGGCGAGGATCGCGTTGATCACCACCACCGAGGCGGCGTCCGAGGCGGCCAGGGCCGGCAGTGCCGCGCGGATGACGTTCCACGCCCCGAAGATCTTGAGCTCGATCTCCTCCCGCACCTGCTCGTCGGTCGTCTCCGACAGCGGTGCCATCAGGGAGCGGCCCGCGTTGCAGACCAGCCCGTCGATCCCGCCCATGACCTCGACGGCCTCGGAGACCATGCGTTCCACCTGATCCCGGTCGGTCACGTCGCAGCTCACGAGGTGGAGCTGCCCGGGCTCGACGCCGTCGATGTCCCCGGTCGCCCGTTCCAGGCGCTCGAGGTCGCGGGCGCAGGCCACGACGCGGGCGCCCTCCTCGACGAGGTGGCGCACCGTCGCCAGACCGACCCCGGAGCTGGCCCCGGTGACCATGACGGTCCGTCCGCGAAGACGAAGGTCCATCTGTGTTCACTCTCCTTGTTCGTTGCTCCGGCGTGCTGCCGAGGGCTGGGTGGGTCTGTCTGACGGGGTTCGGGTCAGGTGCCGGTCATGTCGTCATGACGAAGCCGCCGTCGACCACCAGGGTCTGGCCGGTCAGGTAGGCCGCGTCCTGCGAGAGCAGGAACGACACCGCCCCGGAGACGTCCGAGGGGGTCTGGTCACGCGGGAGGACGCGCTGGTTCCGGTAGAGCTCGTAGCGCGAGTCGGGGACGCCCTCGGTGGCCTCGACACGGACCAGGCCCGGTGCCACCGCGTTGACGCGCACACCGAACGGGCCCGCGTCGCGGGCCATGCTGCGGGTCATGGCCAGCACGGACCCCTTGGATCCCACGTAGTGGACGAGCCTCGGCGAGCCGTAGAAGGCGGCGTCCGATGCCATGTTCACCACCGCGCCGGAGCGCTTCTCGAGCATCTGGGGCACCAGGTGCTTGCAGGCCAGCCAGGTCCCGTAGGTGTTGACCGTCATGACGTCCAGGTAGGCCTTCTCGTCGAGCTCCCAGAAGGTGTCCCCGCCGACCCCGTCGGCGAGGGCGGCGTTGTTGACCAGGACGTCGACCCCGCCGAGCCCGGCGACGGTCTCCGCCAGTGCCCGCACGGAGGCGGTGTCGGTGATGTCCGTGGCCACGGCGGTGACCTCGAGGCCGTCGTTGCGCAGCTCGGTGGCGGTGCACTCGGCGAGGTCGGCCCGCAGGTCGGCGATCACCACGTGGTCGCCGTCCTGGGCCAGCCGCTGGGCGATCTCCCGGCCGAGGCCCCGGGCTGCCCCGGTGACCACGGCCACCCGGGCGGTCACGGTGTCTCCGCCCAGAACTCGCGCAGGGCACCTGCCACGGCCGCCGGCCGTTCGGTGACGGCGCAGTGACCGGCACCGGGCACGACGGTGAGCCGGGCGCCCGGCACCAGGGCGGCCAGCCGCTCGGACTCCGCGACGCCGGTGACGACGTCGAGCTCCCCCACCAGGACGAGGGTGGGGACCGTGAGCCGGGTCAGCAGCTCGGTGTTGTCCGTGGCCGCCATCATCCGTGCCGCGGCGGTGTAGCCGCTCAGCCGCACCTGGGTCATCTGCTCGAACACCGCGGTGCCGACCGCCGGGGGGCACTGCGGGGCCACCAGCCTCGGGGCCCGCCGGCCGGCGAACTCCCGGGGTCCGAGCTCTGCCAGTTCCGTGCTGCGGGCCAGCATGGCGGCGGCCGCCTGAGGGTCCGTCCCGGAGCCGCGGGTGCTGTCGGCCAGGATCAGGGAGGCGACCCGGTGCGGGACCCGGTCGGCGACCTGGGCGGCGACGACCCCGCCCCAGGACGTGCCGAACAGGTGCACCTTCTCGAGGCCGAGCCGGTCCAGGACGGCGATAACGGTCGCGGCGTGGTCGGCGTCCTCGGGGAGGTCGGCGGACTCGCCGTACCCGGGGGCGTCCCAGCTGTAGGCCGGGTGGCCGTGGCTGCTCAGTTCGTGCGCGGCCGCCGAGCAGGACTCGGCACTGCCTCCGATCCCGTGGAGCATCAGCACGGGCGTGCCGGTGGCACGGGCCGCGGGGTAGGAGATCACGGAGACTCCCACGCTGCTGATCCAGCGGCGCTGGCCGCGCACGGCGGTCCCGGCGGCGGTCACGACACACCGCTCAGGGACGCGCCGCTCAGGAAGTAGTCCTCCCGCGCGGGCTCGACCAGGTGGCGGAACCCGCTGTCCTCGATCCCGGCCATGGCACTGCGCACCGTGGTGGTGGGCGGGCCGGCGGTGCGCCACTGGTCGGAGAGCTCCGGCGTGCGCTTCCACGTCCGGCACATCCACGCGTCCTCGTCCACCTGGATGACCTCGGAGGTGTACTCGCACACCAGCTGCCCGGGGTCGGTGAAGTAGGAGAAGGTGTTGTCCCCGGGACCGTGCCGGCCCGGACCCCACTGGGGTTCGATGCCGTGGACCTTGAGGTTGCCGATCCCGCGCATGAAGTGGTCGATCGAGGGCATCTCGTAGGCCACGTGGTTGATGGACGTCCACGGCGCCTGGTTGAAGGCGATGACGTGGTGCTCGGAGTTGCACCGCAGGAAGGCCATCTGGTGCTCGGACCAGTCGGAGACGCGCATGCCCAGGACCTGGGTGTAGAAGTCGGTGGCCCGGTCGATGTCGACGGTGTTGAGCACCACGTGCGCCAGCTTCCGGGGCAGCGCCCGGCGTCCCGCGGGCTCGTGGTTGACGACGGCGTGGACGTTGGCGGACAGTTCCACGGCCCGGCCCTCCGGGTCGACCAGCGCCAGGCTGTAGCCGCCGGAGGCCTCGTCGTGGACCCCGGGCTCGCGCAGCAGCGGGATGCCGAGGGCCTCCAGCGAGCGGGCGGCGTCGTCGACGTCGCGGGGGGTGTCGACGGCGAAGGTGACCCCGCCCATGGCGTTCCGGGGGGCGCTCTCCAGCTTGAGGATGTGGTGCTCCTCGCCGGTGCCGCGCAACCAGAAACGGTCGGTGTCCTCGTCCACGGCGGAGAGTCCCCACACCTCGGTGTAGAAGTCCTTGGAGATGCTCGGGTCGGGCGTGCCCAGGGTGACGGAGCGCAGTCCGCGCAGCCTGCACACCGGGTTTTCCGCATACAGCATGTGATCCTGCCTTTCGGGTGGGGTGGTCGTCAGAGGTCGAGGACGAGCTGCGGGGACCGGCTGCGCGAGACGCAGATCATCATGGTTCCCTGGGCTTCGTGCTCTTCGGGGCTCAGCAGGAAGTCGCGGTGGTCCACCTCGCCGCACAGGACCCGGGTCTCACAGGTGCCGCAGATGCCTTCGGTGCAGGACTTGGCCACCTCGACGCCGGCCTCTTCGAGGGCCTCCAGCACGGACTCCTCCGGACCCACCGGGATCTGCTGACCGGAGCTCTGGACGACCACCTCGAAGCCGCTCTCCACCGCGTCGGGGTCCACGACGGGGGTCGGCGCCTTGAACCGCTCCAGGCGCAGCCTGGTGGGGTCCTCGATCGCCTCCGACACCGCGTCCATCAGCGGGCCCGGCCCGCAGCAGTAGACCAGCGTGCGGGGGTCCTGGGCCCGGACCAGGCCGGGGATGTCGGCCAGGCACCCCTCCTCGTCGTTGATGTGGATGTGGACCCGCTCCCGGGGCAGCGTCGCGAACTCCTCGAGGAAGGCCATGCCCGCCCGGGAGCGGCCGGTGTAGAGCACGGACCAGTCCGCGCCGCGCGCCTGCAGGGCCCGGACCATGGAGATGATCGGGGTGACGCCGATGCCGCCGGCGATCAGGTAGTACGTGGACCCCTCGTCGAGGTGGAAGGCGTTGCGAGGGCCTTCCACCTCGACCAGGGCGCCCACGGGGAGCTGGTCGTGGATGTGCGAGCTGCCGCCGCGGGAGTCCGCGGTCCTGAGCACGGCCACGGTCCACGTCCGGGTGTCCTGCGGGTCGGAGCACAGGGAGTACTCGCGGACGAGACCGTTGGGCAGGTGCAGGGACAGGTGCGCCCCCGGCTGCCACGTCGGCAGGGACCTGCCGGAGGGATCCACCAGCGTGATGCTGGTGATGCCCTCCGCCTCCCAGGACTTCTGGTGCACGCGCAGCACGCGCCGTACGGACTCGTCCGTGATGGTGTTCTCCATGGTGGTGGCTCCGTTCCCTGTCAGTGGTCCGGGATCAGCGGGTGACGCCGTACATCTCGGAGGTCGGCGGGTAGGTCGGCAGCTGGGGCTTCTGCGTGCCGATGATCACGGCGAACAGAGCATCGGTCTCGCCCACGTTCGCCAGGCTGCGGGGCACGCCGGCGGGAACCCGGATCAGGTCGCGGTAGCCCAGGCGGCGGACGGCCTTCTTGGTGCCGTCCTCGACGTCGTGCACCGCCACTTCCAGCTCGCCCTCGAGGACGAAGAAGACCTCCTCCACGTCGTGGTGGGTGTGCTCGGGGCCCACGGCACCGGCCGGGAGGCGCATGTTGGAGAGCGTGAAGTGCTCGGCCGGGAGGATGCGCTGGTCGGTGTCGTGGTTGCCGGTGGCGCCCGAGCCGATGTACCGGATCTGGGCCCGGCGGAAACGGTCGCCGCCGGCCTCGGCCTGGAAGCCCAGGGCGTTCCAGTCCTCGAGGCGGCTCTCGCGGGAGGCGATGCAGGAGTCGATCAGGGCATCGAGGTCGACGTCGTTCTTGGTCTGCTGCTCGGTCATGGTCGTTGCCTTTCTGGGTGGTCGCGGATCGGGAGGATCCGCACGGTGGCGGGTCAGGATCCGGAGGGGATGCTGCGCGCCGGGTCTTGGTGGGCGACGGCCTCGATCTCGACCGTCGCCCCGTAGGGCAGGGCGGCGACCTCGACGAAGGACCGGGCCGGGCGGGGATCGGAGTAGGCCAGCTCGTAGTGCCGGTTGGCTTCTTCTCGCAGGCTCACGTCCGTGACGAAATAGGTGGTCTTGACCACGTGGGTCAGGTCCAGGCCCACGGTCTGCAGGCGCTCGGCCAGCCGGGCGGTGGCCGCTTCCACGGCCTCGAGGCGGCCGCTGACGGCCCGCCCGTCCTCGTCCACCGACAGGGCGCCGGAGACGAAGCCGAAACCGCCGGCGAGGTAGGCGGGGCTGTAGGGGTGCGGGTTCATGGCTGGTCCTTCCGTGCGCCGGCCCACGGCAGCGGGGTGCCGGAGGTGTCGACGTAGATGCTCTTCTGGTGCATGTAGGAGCGGATGCCGTCCCGCCCCTTCTCCGTGCCCAGACCGCTGTCCTTGACCCCGCTGAAGGGGGTCGAGATGCTGAACTGCTTGTAGGTGTTGATCCACACGGTCCCGGCCTGGACCCGCTTCGCCGTCCGCCAGGCGGTGGGGAAGTCGCTCGTCCAGATGCCGCAGGCGAGCCCGTAGACCGTGTCGTTGGCCTGCTCGACCAGCTCGTCCTCGTCGTCGAACGGGAGGACGACGGCCACGGGTCCGAAGATCTCCTCCTGGCAGATCGGGTCGGTGTTCCGCACGCCGGTGATGACGGTGGGCAGGTAGTAGGCGCCCGCCCTCAGCTCGGGGTCCTCCGGCGCCGTGCCGCCGCACAGGACGGTGGCGCCTGCGGCGCGCGCCGCCTCGACCACGGCGGCCACCTGGTCCCGGTGCTCGTGGGTGATCATCGGGGCCACCTGGGTGGCGGGGTCCTCCCCCGGCCCCACCCGCAGCTGCCGGGCGGCGGAGACCAGCCGGCCCACGAACTCGGTGTACACGGAGCGGTGCACGAAGACACGGGACCCGGCGACGCAGCTCTGGCCGCTGGAGGAGAAGATGCCGTACAGGACGCCGGCCAGGGCCTGGTCCAGATCGGCGTCCGGGAAGACCATGGTCGGGGACTTCCCCCCGAGCTCGAGCGTGATGGGCATGAGCTTCTCCGCCGCGACGTGGGCCAGGTGCCGCCCCGTGCTCGTGCCCCCGGTGAAGGAGACCTTGCGGATCAGCGGATGGGCGACGAGCGCCTCCCCCACCGTGCGGCCGGGTCCCGGGAGGACGGAGAGCAGCCCCTCGGGCAGGCCGGCCTCCTCGCACAGCCGCGCCAGGAACAGCGTGACCCACGGCGCCCACACGGGGGGCTTGACCACCACGGCGTTGCCGGCGGCCAGGGCCGGGGCGATCTTCTGCGCGTCGCTGGCGATGGGCGAGTTCCACGGGGTGACGGCCCCCACCACGCCCATGGGCTCGTAGGTCGCCACCGTGAGGTACGGGCCGCGAGGGGGCGTCAGGACGTCCTGCATGGTCTCCAGCGCGGCGGCCATGAAGCGGAAGGTGCCCGCGGCGCTGCGCGCCAGGGCCTCCGTCTCGGCCAGGGTCTTGCCGGTGTCGAGGGTCTGCAGCCGGGAGATGCGTCCGGCACTGGCCTCGATCAGCTCACCGATGCGGTGGAGCACCCGGGCCCGCTCGTGGGGCATCAGCTCCGCCCATCCGGAGTCCTGGACCCGGAGGGCCGCGGTGGTCACGGCTTCCTCCACGTCCGCCACCGTGGCTCCCCGCAGCGTCGCGAAGATCTGCCCGTTGGACGGGTCGACGCTGTCGATGCGAGCCCCGGTCCCGGTGCGCCACCGGCCGGCCACGCAGATCTCGTCGCGCAGCAGCTCGCCGGTCACCGTCACGCCCCCGCGCTCCGGGACCGGGCTGAACTGCCCCAGACCCTCTTCGGAGAGTGCCACCGCCCCTGTTGGAGTGTTCACTGCGTTGCCGCCTTCGTCGTCGAGTTCATCTTCTATACAAGACTCTGAGCTATAAGATGTTTCAGCGCAAGAGTCTTAGCCTAAAAATATTTGGGAGTCTCGTGGGGCTCAGACCAGGGTGCTCACCGTGCGCAGCACCGAGTGCACCACCACTGCGCTCGAGCGGGGATTGTCCGCGCTGGGGACGTTCTCGCACCGCACGTCGTAGTCGCCCACGGGTCCGCTCGCCACGATGCGGTGCACCGTACGAACGGCCCCGGGGTCGGCCCACAGCCGGACCTCCACGACGTCCGGGTCCTGCACGGCCAGCGCCACCGCGGCCGCCACATTGAGCGAGGCGGGGAAGAGCCGGGCCGCCTCGTCCACTCCGCCCTCGAAGACGAGCACGGGTTCCGCGCACTGCCTGATGGCCTCCTGCCGGCGCGGGCTCATCCACGGGCGCAGCACCGATGCCGGGAGCTTGCTCGAGCTGACCTGAACGCGGTCGAAGGGATGGGCCAGGGCCGCGGACTGCAGGATGTCCAGCCCGCCGATCGCGCCATGGGTCGGCACGACCCGCTCGGCGCTCCCGCGCCGGTCCCGCAGCTCCGGATCCAGCAGGGCCCCCACCGAGGTCACCACCACGGTGCGCTCCAGCCCTGCCACGGCCTCCAGCGTCTCGCGGACGGCGTCCTGGCCCGCGCACTCGATCAGGAGGTCGCAGGACTCCACCGCCTGCGCCAGGCTCCATCGCGGCACCGGCGACCCCGAGACGGGACTGCGGTTGACCACACCGACGAGCTCGGCCCGTGGAACCACCCCGTGCCACAGCCGGTCGACCACGCCGCGGCCCAAGGCCCCGAAGCCGACCACGCCCACCCGGACCCGGTCCCGGCCCGCCGTCTGCGCCGGCACGGTCAAGCCGTGCTCCGTGCGGTCGCCGCCGGCTCCTCCACGCCGCGCAGCAGGCGGGTGACGTGCGTGCGCAGCTCCACGAACCGGGGGTCGTTCTTGGTCGTGATCTGGTCCCGGGGCCGGGGCAGGTCGACCTCGATGGTCTCCGCCACCACGCTCGGAGGCTTGGACAGGACGATGATGTGGTCGGCCAGGTACACGCTCTCGTCGATGTCGTGGGTGACCACCAGCACGGTGATGCCCAGCTCGGCCTGGATCTCCAGCAGCAGGTCTTCGAGCTCGGCGCGGGTCTGGGCGTCCACCGACGCGTAGGGCTCGTCCATGAGCAGCAGCTTCGGCTGGGAGGCCAGCGCCCGGGCGATCGCCACGCGCTGCTGCATGCCGCCGGACATCTGCCAGGGATACAGCTTCTCCCGGCCGCTCAGCCCCACGGCGTCGATGGACTCACGCACTCGCCGGTCGCGCTCCTGCCGGGGCAGGTGGCGCAGGGGGAACGCCACGTTCTTGTCCACCCGCATCCACGGGTAGAGGGATCGTGAGTAGTCCTGGAAGACCATGGCCAGGCCTTCGGGGACACCGGTGACCTTCTGGCCCTCGAAGGTGACCACCCCGCTGGTGGGCAGGTCCAGTCCGCTGATCATCCTCAGCAGGGTGGACTTGCCGCACCCGGACGGGCCCACGATGACACTGACCTTGTGGGCCGGGACGCCGGCGGTGATGTCGCGGACGGCCAGGTTCTGCCCGTAGGAACGGGAGACGTGCTCGAGCACGAGCTCCGGGGCCTGTCCTTCTGCGTACTGGGTGTTCAGGGTGTCAGTCATTTTGGGCAGTTGCTCCTCGGTGCCACGCCAGGATGCGGCGTTCGATGGTGGTGAAGACGACGTTGAACAGGACGCCGACGATGGCCAGGACGATGAGGACGGACCAGAAGCCCTCGAAGTCGAAGATCCGCTGGTACGAGACGAGCTGGTAGCCGAGGCCGTTGTCCGACTTCTGCAGCTCGGAGATGATCATGATGATGAGCGCCAGGGACATGGAGGTGCGCACGCCCGCGAAGATCTTGGGCGCGGCCCCCGGAAGCACGATGTGGGTGAACACGTCCCGGGCCGGGATGCGGAAGACGCGGGCGGCCTGGCTGCGGACCTCGCCGATCGAGGACACACCGTCCATGGTGTTGAGCAGGATGGGCCACACGACCGTGAAGGCGATCAGGAAGATCTTGGGGTAGTCCCCGATCCCGAAGACGAAGAAGAAGACCCCGATCAGCGCCGCGCTGGGCAGCGAGCGCCCCAGGTGCACCAGGGGCTGGAAGAGGGCGGCCAGGATCCTGGAGCTGCCCAGCAGGACACCGATCAGCACGCCGGCGACCACGGCCAGGAGGAGCCCGCTGAGGGCGCGGCCCACGCTGGGCAGCAGGTGCTCCGCGGTGGAGGAACCCACCACGAACTCCTCGACGAACCGGCCGAACGAGCTCGCCGGGTCGGCCACGACCATTCCCGCCACCGCGGACTGCGAGGCCGCCCACCAGGCGGCGAGCAGGAGCACGGGAACGATCAGCCGGAGGGCCAGCTGCCGCAGGAAAGGGCGGAGCCGGGATCGGTACTGATCGCCGGCCGGAACGGAGGTCGAGCGGCGGCCGCGGGCGCGCTCCTCGCGGTGCGTGCGGCTCCGCAGGGCGGCTGTGGGTGTCACAGAGGACTGGGTGGTCGTGGTCATCACTGCGCGAGCCCCTTCTTCCAGGCAAAGAACTTGTGGTCGACCATGGACAGGAGAGCGTTCACGAGCACGCCGAGGATGCCCGCGACCAGGGTCGCGGCGTACACGAGGTTCAGGTTCGAGGCGTTGGTGCTGTTGAGCAGGATGTATCCCCCGATGCCCCGGCCGTTGCCGATCAGCAGTTCGGCGCTGACCGCGACGATGAGTCCGATGGAGGCCGCGGTGCGGATCCCCGTGAAGGCGAAGGGCAGCGCACTGGGGATCTTGATCTGACGGACGATCTCCAACGGCCCCTTGCCGAACGTCCGAGCCGTCTGCACCGCCGTGACGTCGGTGGCGCGGACCCCGTACATGGTGTTGAGGAGGATGGGCCACACGCAGGACAGCGCGATCGTCACGGACAGCGGCAGCACGCCGGAGCCCAGCATGATCACGAGGATCGGCCCCACGGCGATCGACGGAAGGACGCGGAAGACCTCCACGGGGATCTCCAGAGCGGTGAAGACCGGGCGGAAGGCACCCATCAGCGCCCCCACCACGACCCCGACGACGACAGCCATCAGCAGGGCGAGCATCCATTCCCCGAGCGTGAAGAGCAACTCGTTCCAGAACGTCGTGTCCGCCAGAAGAGACCCGACGCCTTCGAGGACCCCGCTGGGCACCGGCAGCCCCGGCGTGTCGATCAGCCCGCTGCGCAGGATCAGCTCTGCGACGGCGGCCGTTCCGAGGACCCCGACGGCGCCGTACAGCACGTTCTGCCGGCGGCTCAGTGGTTCGTGCGTAAGTTTCACAGGATTTCCTTCGGCTGCTCTGCAGGACCGTGCTCAGGACTCCGCGGGGACATAGGTGTGCTCCGCCGCGTCGTAGCCTTCCTCGAGGATGCCCTGGTCGATCATCATCTCGGCGACCTTCTGGATCTCGTCCACGTCGGTCTCCTCGAGGAACGTGGGCAGGGCCATGGAGGAGGCGGTCTCCGCGGGGACGTTGGCGATCTCCGGCAGCCACGTCCTGAACTCGTCCTTGTTCGCCTCGATGTCCGCGCCGGCGGCGTACACGGCCCGGATGAAGGCGTCGGTGGTGTCGGGGTTCTCGTTGATGAAGGAGTCGCTGGTCACGAAGTTGGAGACGGCCAGACCGGCGTTGGGGCCGCTGGACAGGTCCACGACTTCGCGCATCCCGGCCTCCTCGGCCGCGGAGGCGAAGGGCTCCGGGGCGTAGCCGGCATCGATCGAGCCGGCCTCCACGCCGGCGAGCATCTCGTTGAAGGGCACCTCCACGAACGTCGGCTCGACATCCACCCCCTCGCTGGCGGCCAGGGCACGGAAGGTCACGTCACCGATGTTGTTGGTGGTGTTGATGCCGATGTTCTTGCCGTCGAGATCCTCCATGGACCGGATCGGAGAATCCGGCTTCACGTACACGGACAGGGTGTCGTCCCCCAGGGCACTGGTCAGCGCCACCGTCTTGATCGGCATTCCGGACTGGGTGGCCAGAGCGGTGGAGATCGTGTTCGAGAAGCTGAAGTCCAGCTCCCCCGAGGCGACCCGCTGGGCACCGATGCTCCCGCCCTGGAGGGGTTCGAGCGTGACCGTCAGGCCCTCGTCCTCGAAGAAGCCCTGCTCCTTGGCCCAGTAGACGGCTGCGTAGTCGGCCAGCGGCAAGGCCCCCACCGTGACCTCGGTCTTCTCCAGCTCGCCGTCGCTCGCGGAGGCGGACACGCCCCCGCCGCCCCCACAGGCGGTCACGGACAGGGCAGCACCCACAGCCAGCACGACAGCGGCAGATCGAGACAATTCCATCTGTACTCCTTGGTCAGAGTGCCGGGTAGATACCTTGGCACTAAGATACTTTGTACTCAGCGAGTCTGCGTGATGGGGCGCACAAGATCAAGGGGTTGACCCAAATTTTAGCATCGTGGTATTGGCGCCCAGGCGGGTTCGGGGTGGACGATGAGTCCCGACGAACGCCCCGACCAGCAGCCCACGCTGCGGTGGGCCACCTTCCCCGGAACCCGGACCGCTCGAGCGCATCGGCTGCCGGGAGCCGATGACAGGGCGCTCAGCGCTGGGCTGCGGCGACCATCTCCGCCGCCCGGATGCCCCGGCCGGCCGCCTGGAAGATCGTCACGAGCATCATGATCAGCAGCCCCAGAGGGAGGAGCCCCGCGCTGTCGTCGTCGGAGAGCAACAGGTTCCCGAAGATGAGCCCCCCTCCCGCGACCCCGGCGACCACGGACCACCGGAGCCTGCGCAACGCCACCTGATGCCCGGCACGCCATGCCATCTCCGAGGAGAGGCTGGCGGTGGTGCGCAAGCCCACCCATCTGTTCCGGGGCAGCCTCCCGGTGGCGGCCGCGGACACCACGAGGTACACCGCGACCGGCACCATGATCATCAGCACGCCCCGCACGATCACGGCGGTCATCTGCTCACCTCGTCTCCCGGGGCGGGCACCGGTGGGGGAACCAGGACCCGTCGTCGCCCTGGNTGGCCCAAGTATGGGTCTCGGGCGACGACGCGTCCGGGAGGCTCCGGGCGACGCCCCGGGGTCGCGTCGAGCGCCTGCGACTCTCGGGTCGAGCGTCGGAGCCGCTCGACCTCCTCGCTCCCCTCGGATGGACGCCGCGCGTTCTGGTTCAGCCGCAGCCCGGAGCAGACGTGCGACCCACGGCGCCTTCCTATAATCGCTGGATGACCGCGACCTACCCCTACGCCCTGCCCCTCCCCCGATACCGGGAGTTGATGGCCGGGGACCACGCACGCATGCGAGAACTGGCGGGTCCGGCCCGCACCGCCGCCGTTCCCGCCTGTCCCGGCTGGGACGGTGCAGAGCTGGTGCGCCACACCGCCCTGCTCTACCTGCGGAAGGCCGAGACCGTGCGGACCGGCAGGAACCCACGGGGACAGTGGCTGCCGGAGGAGCTGCGGCGCATGGACGTGGCCGACCTGCTCGCCCTCGGCTACGAGCGGCTCACCGAACAGTTCGACGAGCACGAACCGGCCGACCCTGCGGAGTCCTGGGTGGCGGAGGACCAGACGGTGGGCTTCTGGATCCGCCGCCTCGCCCACGAGACCGCGATCCACCGCTACGACCTCGAAGCAGCTCTGGGGACGCCCACCCCGATCGATGCGGAGCTGGCGGTCGACGGGATCGACGAGGTCCTGACGGTGATGCTCGGGCGAGGGGGGCCGGACGACGCCGCCAACGGCGCCGCCGTGTCCGTGGAGAGCGACGGGAAGGCCTGGTGCGTCACCCTTGAGCCGCCGGCGGCCCGGGTCACGCGGGAGCGCTGCGCCTCACCGGCCGGCAGGGTCACCGGCGGCGCCGACGACGTCATCCTGTGGCTGTGGGGACGCGGCCCTCTTCCGGAGGGCTCTGCGGACAGCAGTGCCGTCACCGAATTGCGCCGTCGTCTGAGCGCGGCGACCTGAACCACCGGGCTGCCCCCACGGAGGGACCACCGGCCGGCTGCCTCCAGCGGTCAGCCCGGGACCCCCTCGGGACTACCTCGGGACTACCTCGGGACTACCTCGTACCAGGACGAAGAGCCCGTACTTCTCCGTCCGGCCCATGACGTCGTCCCGCCGCCTTATGGGACCCTGGAGACGGGGATACCGCATTGCCCTGCCGCCGGCTGAATGCTTGGAGTGGTTGTCATGTCCGCACGTCACATCGCGGTGCAACGTCGAATGTCTGCATCCCCGGGTTCCGTGTGGGACCTGTACGCCGACTTCCCGAATCTCGCGGACCATTGGAACGGCCTCAGGGCCACGAGAGCCATCGGCGACCGGACCGGCGGTGTGGGCGCTCGCCGCCGCGTCGAGTTGAAGCCGGTCGGCAGCATGGAAGAGACCGTCACCACGTGGGACGAGGGTCGCAGGATCGACACTCAGAACAAGCCGAACTGGTCGGTGCCGTTCAAGCAGGCCGAGTCCACGCTCACGCTCGAGCCCGCCGACGGCGGGACGTTGGTCGCGTTCGACTACCGGTATGTGCCCCGGGGCGGCCCGCTCGGCCGGATCACGGGCCCGCTGATCGACAAGATGCTGAAGGCGACCTTCACGGACATGCTGGCCGCCACCGACAAGGAGGCCACCGCGTCAGGGAGCCAGCGCTGAACCACCCTGGAGCCCGACGAACGCGCCACCGACCAGGAAGTCTCACCGACCGCTGACAGTCTCGTAGAGCTGCAGGCATCACACCTCGAGCCGGCCGCGGCGGTGGCGCAGTTCCCGCTCCGTGCGCGTCAGCGGGGAGCCTTCGAACGGCAGTGCCGTCAGGTCCACGGCCGAGGCCGCCTTCAGGGCGAGGGCATTGGCTGCCAGGGCGGCGCGTTCCGGCAGCCCGATCGCCCGGGCGAAGGCGGCCCAGTGCCGTGCCCGCAGGTTCTTCACCTTCCCGTCCACCGGCAGGGCCATGCTGTCGTCGTCGTACAACAGGGTGCAGGGCACGTCGTAGACCGGCGCGACGACGAACCCGCTGTGCCGGCCGCCCAGGACGGAGACGTTCTTGGCGTGCAGGTCACCATTGCCGGTCAGCCAGGCGAAGACGAACTGCAGGTACAGGTTCCGCACCGCGACCACCGGGGCCTTGCACACGGCGGCCAGGGCCTGCACCACGTCCTCGGAAGCCACGTTGTACTTGGCGGCCGGGGACAGTCCCATGACCTGGGCGGCGTCCTCCAGTGGCAGCCGCACCCAGTCCTCTCCGTCGCGGACCCGGTCGAAGCGCTCCACCAGCAGACCGGACCGCCCGTGACGGTCGACGACGACGGCTCCCCGGGCCACCGGGATCCTCAGACCCTTGGCCGCGGCCAGGTGCAAGGCCTCGTTCTCGACAAGGTGCGGATGCCGGGGCGGATCCAGCTTCAGGATCAGCCGGCTGCCCCGGGTGGCCAGGGGCGCGGTGAGCATGGAAGCACTGGCCTTGTCCTGCACCCCCGGCAGGGCGTGCAGGTCCACCGCTTCCGCCAGCACCGTGAAGTCCAGCTCCTGCGCCCTTGCGGAATCGACCAGGGGCTCGGGCTCGACCGGCAGCTCGCCGGCGGGAACGACCTGGACGTCCCCGGGGGCGTCGGCGCCGACGGCGAGCAGCAGCGAGAGTTCGTCGTCCAGGCTGGTCTTGACCGCGTTCTTCAGGACGGTCAGGCGGTGGCCCTCGGGCAGCAGCCCGGCGAAGAACGGCGGCACCCCGCCCGAGGGGACGATGACAGGGTCTGCACTCAGGGGCAGCGTGACGGCCACCGGCGGGTGACCGGCGGCCCGGTAGGCCTGGTCGTAGGTGAAGGCCGTGCCCGCGTCCGAGGTCCGCTCGAGCCGTCCGGCCAGCCGGCCGGCCTTGTAGACGTCGGCCACGGCCACGAACCGCAGCCGGTGCAGGTCGGCCATCACTGGGCCACCAGGCGCAGGCCGAGCACGCCGGCCGCGGCGGCCACGGCGGCCAGCGCGGGATTGCCGGTGCCGGTCTCGATCGCCCGGACCGTGCGCTCGGAGATGCCGGCCAGGTCGGCCAGGTCCTTCTGGGTCAGCCCAGCCGCCTTGCGGGCAGTACGAATCTCCCGGCCCACCGACTCGACGTCGTTCATGGCCCTCCTCATGCGGCAGGATCCTGCCGATGTTCTCCGATTCCACCTCATTGTGGTCGAGAAGAGCGACAATCGGCAATATATTGCCGCTTCCGTTCCTGGTGACCCCTGAAGGTACCGCAAGAGACAGAAGCGGCACGATCGTGCCGGTTCACTCAGACACGGAGTCACAGGGCTCGGCGGTTGCTCGCGCCGGCCCCGGCCACATCGACTCCAAGAGCGGGGGTGACCCCGGCCTCGGACAGGGGCGCCGACCTGCGCCTCAGGCCTCAGTGGCGGGAAGCATCGGCCGATGCTCGTAGAAGCTCTGCAGCACCACGGTCGTGCGGGTGTTGACCGACGCCGTATGGCGGACCGTGTTGACCAGTTCCTCGAGCTCCTTCGGCGAGCCGACCCTGACGAACAGCATGTACGCGGAGTCGCCGGCCACCGAGTGGCAGGCCTCGATCGCCGTGAGCGGCTCCAGGAGTTCGGGGGCGTTGTCCGGCTGACGCGGATCGAGCGGCGTGATCTCGATGAACGCCGCCAGCGGCTTGCCGATGGCCTCGGGGTCGAGAATCGCCTGGTATCCGACGATCACACCGCTGCTCTCGAGCTTCCGCAGCCGTGCCTGCACGGCCGACGTGGAGAGGCCGACCCGTTCGGAGAGCTGGGCGAGAGTGGCGCGCGCGTCATGGGAAACCTCCGTTGCCAGCCGTACGTCCACAGGGTCGGTCATGGGCCGAAGGCTATCAGCTGGCCCCGCCGAGGGCTTGACAGACCCCCAGTGTCGTGTAAATCTTCCTGTGCATCAGCACGATCACCATAAAATTTACGTAGATACCATGGCGGGAGGGTTTTAATGTCCACGACACTGCAGACGGCGCAGACCATCATCGGCGAACCTGAGGTCGTCGAGGACGCCCGCGCCGTGGAGTCCAGCGCTGCCTGGCTCCGGCTCAAGTCGGCGGCCACAGCTCTGCAGGCTCTGCAGGTCAAGGACGGTTCGATCCCCGAGCCCGCCGATCACCCGGCGGCGCGCGCGCATGTCGGGGTGATCGTGGCATCGATCGCGGAACTCGCTCCGCTGTTCCCGCACGACTCCGCGTACCTGGCGGCCCTGCCCGGCGACTTCGCGCGCTGGGCGGACAGCGGCTTCAGGGAGCCGGACTTCCTCGACTCCCTCGTCGAGTTCCAGCCTCAGCAGCACCGGGTCGACGGCATCCGGCACCTCGTCGTGTTCCCGATGTACACCCAGAACGGTTCGGCGAACCGGCATGTCGAGGCTCTGATCGTCGAGGCGATCTGGCCGGAGTTCATCGCCGAGCTCGAGGCCGGGAACTACGGCAACACGGCGTTCGTGTCCCTGCGGCTGGTCGACTTCACTCCGGGATACGACTCGAACTCGGCGGTGCTGTTCCCCGAGACGGTCGCCGTGCGGGAGGTCCCGCCGTTCACCTGGGGCGCCATCTTCCAGGACCGCGAGGCGGCGCGCTACCGCCGCGTGGTCGCCGCGGCCGCCGAGATCACGAAGCTGCACCTGCCCGACGAAGCTGCCGCACTTCTCGCCGACCAGGACCTCGCCGAGAAGACCTTCGTGATGTGGGACATCATTCACGACCGCACGCACATGCGAGGCGACCTGCCGTTCGATCCGTTCATGATCAAGCAGCGGATGCCGTTCTTCCTGTACTCCCTGGAGGAACTGCGCTGCGACCTGACGGCGTTCCGTGAATCGGTCAGGATCGAGCGTGCGCTCGAGGCGCGCAAGGCGGCCGGCGACGTGCTCACCGAGCTCGAGGAGCAGACCTGCCGGCACGGGAGACTCGTGCAGTACGCCGTGATCTTCGACCGGATCTTCCGTTTCGCCATCACCGGTTCGCGCGTCCGCAACTACGACGGGCTGGGCGGGCAGCTGCTGTTCGCATGGCTCCATCAGCAGCGCGTCCTGGAATGGCGCGACGTCGAGCTCAGCTTCGACTGGGACCGGGTCGCCGACTCGGTGGTCGAGCTCGGCGATGCCATCGACCAGCTGTACTGGGAGTCGATCGACCGGCCGAAGACGGCGCACTGGCTCAAGGCGTACGAGCTCGTCGCCTCCGTCGTCACCCCCCACCCCGCGTCGGTCTGGGCGGAGGGGCTCCCGGCTGAGGTGCTGGCCGGGCCGCCGAGGGGGTATACGGACCTGGTGATGGATGATGAGTTCCCGCTCTCCATGTTCTTCGAAGCGCTCCACCAGAAGATGAAGAGCGTCATCGCATCGACCACCGGCATCCGTGCCACGGAGGACTGAGCCATGACCGATCTGACCGGCCGCACCGTGCTGATCGCGGGCGCCACCAGCGCCTCCGGTCTGGCGGCGACGCGTGCTCTGACCGCGGCCGGGGCGCGCGTCGTCGCCACGGGCCGCAGCGCGGAGAAGCTCGCTCCCCTGGCAGCGCTGGGGGCCCGCGTGGAAACCCTGGACCTCGCGGACGAGTCCGCCGTGGTCGAACTCGGCCGGAGGCTGCGCGGCGACGGTCTGTCGATCGACGGCCTCCTCCACCTCGTCGGCGGCTGGCGCGGCGGCGGTGGGCTCGCAGGCCAGACGGAGGAGGACTACCGCGCGCTGGAAGCCCCCTTCACCGCGCTGCGGCACCTGAGCCGCGCCTTCGACGACGACCTGCGGGCCTCGCCCGCGGGCCGGCTGGCCATCGTCTCCTCGACCGCCGTCGACCGCCCGCTGGCGGGTGGCGCCAACTACGCCGCCGTCAAGGCGGCGAGCGAGGCCTGGACCCGGGCGGTGGCCCAGGGATATGCGAAGGCCGCCCGCGACGCCGGCGAACCGCTGCGCGCCGCGGCCGTGATCTTCCGGGTGAAGTCCCTGGCCGGCCTGGAGGACCGGCTCGGGGCTGCCTACACGCGGCTGTGGGATGCCGAAGCCTCCGACCTCAACGACTCGATTCTCGACCTCCAGCAGGAAGGATGAGGCCCCTCATGAAGAGATTCCATGACGCGCAGCTGCGGGGATTCGCCTCGGACAACTACTCCGGGGTCCACCCGGAGGTCCTGGACGCGCTGGCCGAGGCGAACGGTGGCCATCAGACCGCGTACGGGGAGGACGAGTACACGGCACGTCTGCAGGACGTGATCGTGCAGCACTTCGGCCGGGGCGCTTCGGTGTGGCCGGTGTTCAACGGCACGGGCGCCAACGTCGTCGGACTGCAGTCGATGCTCCCGCGCTGGGGCGCCGTGATCTGCGCGGACACGGCGCACATCCATGTCGACGAGGGCGGCGCGCCCGAGAAGTCCGCGGGCATCAAGCTCCTCCCCGTCCCTGCGGGCAACGGCAAGCTCACGCCGGAACTGATCGCCGCGGAGGCATGGGGCTGGGGCGACGAGCACCGCGCCCAACCCCTCGTCGTCCACATCACCCAGTCCACCGAACTCGGCACCCTCTACAGGCCGGGGGAGATTCGTGCCCTTGCCGACTACGCCCACGCGAACGGCATGTCCGTCTACCTGGACGGGGCCCGGCTCTCGAACGCGGCGGCCGCTCTGGGCCTGCCCCTGCGCGCCTTCACCACCGACGCCGGCGTCGACGTGCTCTCCCTGGGCGGGACCAAGAACGGGGCCCTCGGTGCCGAGGCGGTGGTGGTCCTGAACGACGCCGCCTCGGAGGGCCTGGTCTATCTGCGCAAGCACCAGATGCAGCTGGCGTCGAAGATGAGATTCGTCTCCGCCCAGCTGCTGGCGCTCCTGGACGGGGACCTGTACCTGCGCACTGCCGGCCATGCGAATGCGATGGCCCGGCGCCTGCGCGAGGGCATCGAAGCGGGCATCGCCGACGGTTCGATGGAAGACGTCACCTTCACGCAGGAGACCCAGGTGAACGCCGTCTTCGCCGCCCTGCCCGGCGGTGTCGCGGACCGCCTCCGTCAGCGGTTCCGGTTCTACGACTGGGACTCCGCGAAGGGTGAGGTCCGCTGGGTGTGCAGTTTCGACACGACCGCCGAGGACGTCGACGCGTTCCTGGCGGCCATGCGGTCCGAGCTCGCCCCGGTGACCTGACCTCCGCGAGCGAGAGTTCGGTCGTCCGGCCGACGACGGCGAGCCCGGTCGGGGCAGGGCCCTGATCGAGCTCACCGGCTGACCGCGCGCGCTCTTGCCCTTCGTCCACCCACCCGCCGCGGCTCATCACCACCACGGCTCCCGGCACGAGCCCGTCCACATCTACGAAGGAGAACCACCGTGACTGCTGCACCGTCCCTGCCCACCCGGCCGGCCACCGACCCTCCCGCCTACCGCTCGACCAACCCCGCCACGGGCGAGATCGTGGCCGAGTACCCCACGGCCTCCGACGCCCAGGTCCAGGAGGCCCTCTCCGCCGCCGACGCCGCCTACCGGTCCTGGCGGGAGGTGCCCATCGAGGAGCGGGCGGCCGTCGCCGCCCGCGTCGGAGCCCTGTTCGCGGAACGGGCCGAGGAGCTGGCCGCGATCATCACCGAGGAGATGGGCAAGCCCATCGCCGAGGCCCGCGACGAGGTGGCCTTCTGCGCGGAGATCTTCGGCTACTTCGCCGACCAGGGCCCGGCCCTGGCCGCCGACCAGCCCATCACCGCCTCCGGTGGGGGCCGGGCGGTGATCCAGAAACGCCCCGTCGGGGTGCTGCTGGGCATCATGCCCTGGAACTTCCCCTACTACCAGGTCGCCCGCTTCGCCGCCCCCAACCTGGTCCTGGGCAACACCATCGTGCTCAAGCACGCCGAGTCCTGCCCCCGGGCCGCCCTGGCCCTCCAGGGCCTCATGGACGAGGCCGGGGTCCCGGCCGGGGCCTACGTCAATGTCTTCGTCTCCCACGCCCAGGTCGCGGACATCATCGCCGACCCCCGGATCCAGGGGGTGTCCCTGACCGGCTCCGAGCGGGCCGGGGCGAAGGTCGCCGAGATCGCCGGACGCCACCTGAAGAAGGTCGTCCTGGAACTGGGCGGCTCCGACCCCTACATCGTGCTCGACACCGACGACGTGCAGGAGTCCGCCCGGGCCGCCTTCACCACCCGGATGGCCAACACCGGGCAGTCCTGCAACTCCAACAAGCGGATGATCGTCACCGACGACATCTACGACGAATTCGTGGCCGAGCTCGCCCGCCGGGCCCGCAGCCTGACGCCCGGGAATCCGGCCGCCTGCGCCCCGGGCACCTACGCCCCGATGTCCTCCCGTGCCGCGGCCGAGACACTGGCCGCCCAGATCCAGGCCGCCGTGGCCGCCGGGGCCACCCTGCACACCGGCGGAACCCTGGACGAGGGTCCCGGGGCCTACCTGGCCCCGGCCGTGCTCACCGGGATCACCCCGGAGATGGCCGCCCACCACCAGGAACTGTTCGGCCCCGTGGCCGTGGTCTACCGGGTGCACACCGACGAGGAGGCCCTCGCCCTGGCCAACGACACCCCCTACGGGCTCGGCGGGGCCGTGTTCAGCACCGACCCCGACCGGGCCCGGCGGATCGCCGAGGGCCTGGAGGCCGGCATGGCCAACGTCAACGCCGCCGAGGCCGAGGGCGCCGAGATGCCCTTCGGCGGGGTCAAGCGCTCCGGCTACGGCCGCGAACTCGGCCCCCTGGGCATGGACGAGTTCGTCAACAAGCGCCTGCTCTACGTCAACGACTGAGCCAAGCCGGAGCGGGGTAAGACCCCCCCACACGGCGGCCCGCCCGGCCTCCTCCCAGCGTGCAGACCCGCCACCTCCTAGGAAAGGTACCCATGGCTACCATCGCACCGACCAGAGCCGACCTGCCCACCCCTGAGGCCCAGCACGGGCTCCGGCGCACCCTCAAGCCCCGGCACCTGACCATGATCGCGATGGGCGGCGCCATCGGCACCGGCCTGTTCGTGGCCTCCGGCAACACGATCGCCACCGCCGGACCGGGGGGCGCGCTGCTGGCCTACGTGGCCATCGGCTTCATGGTCTTCCTGCTCATGCAGAGCCTGGGCGAGATGGCCACCTACCTGCCCGTCTCCGGCGCGTTCGAGGAGTACTCGACCCGCTTCGTCAGCCCGTCCTTCGGCTTCGCCATCGGCTGGAACTACTGGTACAACTGGGCGATCACCGTGGCCGCCGAACTCGTGGCCGCCGCCCTGATCATGCGCTACTGGTTCCCCGACGCCCCCTCCTGGATCTGGTCGGGGCTGTTCCTGGCCATCCTGTTCGCGCTCAACGCGCTGAGCACCCGCGCCTACGGCGAGAGCGAGTTCTGGTTCTCGCTGGTGAAGGTCGTCACCATCGTGCTCTTCCTGGTGCTCGGCATCCTGATGATCGTCGGCATCCTCGGCGGGGAGTCCCCCGGCTTCGAGAACTGGACCACCGGGGAGGCGCCCTTCGTCGGCGGCGGGGCCGGGATCCTGGCGATCTTCATGGTGGCGGGCTTCTCCTTCCAGGGCACCGAACTCGTCGGCGTCGCCGCCGGTGAGGCCGAGAACCCGGAGAAGACCGTGCCGCGGGCGATCCGCACCGTGTTCGTGCGCATCCTGCTCTTCTACGTGGGCGCCATCACCGTGATCGGCTTCCTCATCCCCTACACCAGCCCGCACCTCCTGGGCAGCGGCGTCGAGGACATCTCCATCTCCCCGTTCACCCTGGTCTTCGAGAACGCCGGGGTCCTGGCCGCGGCCTCGGTGATGAACGCGGTGATCCTCACGGCGATCCTCTCCGCCGGCAACTCCGGGCTCTACGCCTCCACCCGCATGCTCTGGGCCCTGGCCGAGAGCGGCAAGGCCCCGCGCTTCCTGGCGAAGGTCGACCGCCGGGGCGTGCCCATGAACGCGCTGCTGGCCACCACCACGGTCGGCGCCGCCTGCTTCCTCACCACGTTGATCGGCGACGGCGCCGCCTACGTCTGGCTGGTCAGCGCCTCCGGGCTCGCCGGGTTCATCGTGTGGATGGGCATCGCCTGGAGCCACTACCGGTTCCGCCGGGCGTACACGGCCCAGGGGCACGACCTGGCCGACCTCCCCTACCGCGCCGGGCTCTACCCGCTCGGACCGATGATCGCCCTGGCGCTGTGCGCCGTGGTGATCCTGGGGCAGAACTACCAGGCGTTCGTCGGGGACATGGACCTGCTGGCCGCCCTGTCCGCCTACATCGGCCTGCCGATCTTCCTGGCCCTGTGGGCCGGACACCGGATCGTGACGGGCAGCCGCATGGTCCGCTACGAGGACGCGGACCTCTCACGCGTCTGAGGCGGGCCGACCGGGTTCCGCACCCGGCCACGCTCACCCCGGGACGCCGGGCGGCCACCGCGAGGCCGCCCGGCGGCAGGGGCGCGAA